>CAZMMY010000133.1:989-5795 GCA_964567495.1 uncultured bacterium | reverse complement strand
GAAGAATGAAGCAGGGGAATAATGACTTTAGCGGGCACCGAAGGGCGGTGTATGGTCCATGCCAGGAAGAAAGCGTCTTTCTTTCCTTCAGGACGCGGAATCAATCCAGCCCCCTCCCAGGACGCGCGGGCCGTCGTAGATCACAGCGCCCTGCCCCGGAGTAATCGCGTCCTGAGCGTTTTCGAAATCAATCTGCGCCCGACCGTCTTCGAGAATGGTGACTTGGGCCGCAGCCTTGGTATGCTGCGAACGGATTTTGGCGTGCGCCGGAAAACTTGTTTCTCCGGGCTTTGCCAGCCAGTTCATGCGCCCGACGACGCAGCTGAGGCCAAAGACTTCTTCCTTCGTCCCGACAATGACTTCGTTGGTTTCCGGAATGGTCTCAATGACGTAAAGGCGTTCGGCGAACCCTCCGCCCAGGCCGCGGCGCTGGCCGCGGGTGTAATGGAAAAAACCCTCATGCTCCCCCAGCACTTCGCCGGCGCGCGTGCGTATGACACCTTTGCGGGGCCGGGCTTCCTTATAGTGGCTGCCGAGGAACGCGCCGTAATCGTTGCTGGGAATAAAGCAGATTTCCTGCGAGTCGGGCTTATTTGCGACGCGAAGTTTCATCTCTGCAGCCCTGGCTCGGATCTCCGCCTTGGTGAAGCCGCCGATCGGAAGAAAGAGGTTTTCCAGAACATCCTGCCCGAGCGGAAAAAGAACGTAGGACTGGTCCTTGCCCGCGTCCCGGCCCTCGCTCAGAGACACATTTCCTTTTTCATCCCGGCCCAGCTGAGCGTAATGCCCGGTCGCGATGGAGTCAAAGCCGAGCTCCCGGGCGCGCTGCAGAAAAAGCCTGAATTTGATGTGCTCGTTGCAGGCCACGCAGGGGTTCGGGGTGCGGCCTTTGAAATATTCCGCCGCGAAATAATCGACCACGTGCTTTTTGAAGTCTTTTTCGAAGTTGAAGACCCAGTACGGGAGGCCCAACGACTCAGCCACATCACGCGCGTCTTCCACACCCGAAAGGCCGCAGCAGGCGCGTGTGTTCAGGTCCGCGCAGGTGTCGGAAGCCCAGGTGCGGATGGTCGCGCCGGCGACTTCATGGCCCTGCTCCTTTAAAAGGCCGGCTGCAACAGAGCTGTCAACACCGCCGCTCATGGCCACAAGAATTTTTCTTTTACCGGGCTTCATTTATCGAAGGTTCTCCCTTGAAACGGATTTAAAGCGGGGGCTTCCGCGAAGGACCGCGGGTTAAACCAGCGCGAGGTTCCCCAGGATCTTGTCGATCTGGACCCGCTCTTCCATGACTTCACGCAGACGGCCGAAACGGCAGGCGTCCACGTCCACGTCTTCCATGTCGGGCAGGCAGCCGAGCACGGGGATGCCCGAGAGGTCCTGCACCACTTTAGGGTTGGTGACTTCTGCAGCCGAAAAATTGGCGACCGGCATGCGGTTGAAAATCACGCCGCGCATCTCGAAGCCGCGGATCAGGGCCGCGTCGATAGTCAGCAGGGTGTGATTGATGGTACCAAGCGATGGCCGCGACACGATCACCAGCGGCAGCCTGAATTCGCGGATAAGGTTGGCCACGTAATAATTGTTTTTGAGAGGAACAAGCAGGCCGCCCACGCCTTCGACGATGATGAAATCGTAATACTTCTGCAGCTCACGGTAGGCATGGATCACGTTCTTGATGTCCACTTCCTTTTTCTCAAGCATGGCCGCGACACTGGGGGCAAGCGGATTGCGGTAGCGCGAAGGGCAGGTCAGGCCTGGATATTCGTTCTCCGCGGCTTCCATAAGGAAGACCGCGTCCTGGGGAACGAGCCGGTTGTCGAGGCCGTAACAGCCCGTGGCAACAGGTTTCATAACGCCGACCTTCATTCCGCGTGCGCGAAGCGCAAGCGCAAGGCCCGCTGACACCACGGTCTTTCCTACACCGGTGTCCGTACCTGTGATAAAAATTCCGGGTTTCATTCCTTTAAATGCTCCTTGGAAACTTCACTGATTGCTTTGTAAGTGATATCGAGCAGCTGCGACAATTCTTGAAGCGAAATCCCAAGCGGCGGCATCAGAACCACCACCGGTCCAAGCGGCCTCAGGATTGCGCCCATGGCGCGCGCCTTTTCGATCACCCGCACGCCGATCTTTTCTTTCAGCGGGAAAGGCTCGCGGGTCCTGCGGTTTTTCACCAGTTCAATGCCGGCCATAAAACCTTTCTGCCGGATATCGCCCACGATCGGGATCTTTTTAAACTGCGCCAGCCTGGCAGCCATCAGCCCGAGTTTTGGCTTGAGCTTCTGCAGGACTTTTTTCTTTTCGAAAAGCTCAAGGCTCGCAAGCGCGGCGCTGCACGCCAGAGGATTGGCCGTATAAGTGTGCCCATGGAAGAACGTTTTGAATTCTTCATAGGCCCCGAGAAATGCTCTGTAAATTTTTTCCGAGGCGTAAGTCACGGCCAGCGGCAGGTAACCGCCGGTCAAGCCCTTGGCCGCGGCCATAAGGTCAGGTGAAACTTTTTCCCGGCCCGCCGCAAACATGGTGCCGGTGCGGCCGAAACCGGTTGCGACCTCGTCGAAAATCAGGAGCACATTATACTTTTTCGTCAGGGCCCTTGCACGCGAAATATAGCCCTCGGGCTGGTCGATCATGCCCGCGGCCCCCTGCATGACAGGCTCCATAATGAATGCCGCAAGCTCACGGTGATGCTTTTTGAGCAGCCTTTCCAAGGCCTCCAGAGACTCGCGGCCGGCCTGCGCCGGCGCCGCCCCTTTGTTTTTCCAGCGATAAGCGTATGGTGAAGGAACCGTAAAACTGGGAAAAAGCAGAGGTCCGTAAACTTCATGGAACAGGCTGATGCCGCCCACACTCACCGAACCGAGCGTATCGCCGTGATAGGAATTTTCCAGCTTTACGAATTTCTTCTTTTCGGGTTTCCCGGACTGCTGCCAGTACTGGTAGGCAATCTTCAGCGCGATTTCGACAGCTTCAGAACCGGAGTCGGAATAAAAAACGCGGGTCAGGCCGCGCGGCGCTATCTTTACAAGCTTTTCCGCCAGCTCGATCGCAGGCACATTTGAAAGGCCGAGAAACGTGGAGTGGGCGACTTTATCGAGCTGCTTTTTGACGGCGCGGTCGATTTCCGGCACACGGTGGCCGTGCACGTTGCACCAGAGCGAAGACACGCCGTCGAGGTACCGCCTGCCGTCCGTGTCCTCGAGCCAGACGCCGCGGCCTTTTTCGACGACAAGCATGTCCTCGCGTTCCCAGTCCCTCATCTGGGTGAACGGGTGCCAGACGAATTTTTTGTCTTTGCGCGCCAGTTCAAGGCTGCGGCGTTTTTTGGAGAGAGAGATCTTCATTTCGTCGTACTCAGATGGTTCCAGACCCGCTGGCGCCGCATTCTCAAGAAACCTTCAGTGCGGGTCGCGACGTCGGGCAGACGGCCTTCGGTCACGAAGTCGACCGTAATCTGGCGCTCCTCGAGATTCTTGAGAATAATGGTGACATCCCGGCGCAGGACACGCAGCGGAACGTCCCCCTTCCGCACGCCGCGGTCATAAACCACAATCTGGCCGCGCAGCACAACTTCGCGGGTTTCGTTGCTGGCGTTGCGGATGGTTCCCGTAACCTGGTAACGGAAGGGCGGGATTTCCTGCATCACGACATTTTCAATCGAGATTTCCCCGATAGCAAATAGCGGCGCAGAAAATGAAACGAGGAGGGCGAGAAAAAAGGAAAAGCGGGGAGCTTTCATGCAGGCTTAAAAGCTCAAGACCGCGTGGCTGTCCGTTCCGCTGACAAGACAGCGGACTTTTTTGTAGCCCTCGACCCGCGCCTGGTGCAGGGCCAGGTCGGCCCGGTGCAGAAACTGAAATTTACTTTCGCCCAGGTGGTAGGTGGTAAGGCCCGCACTGAAACTGCAGTCAAGACGCTCCTGCGAATGGGCCAGCAGGCGCGAAATGAATTTCTCGGCTTTGATCAGCTCGGTATGCGGAAGCAGGATGCAGAATTCGTCTTTATCGTAGCGGGCCAGGGTGTCGGTGGTGCGGACTCCAGCCCTGAGGAAATCGGAGAATTGCTGCAGCAGCATATCGCCCTGCTTGCGCCCGTAATGCTGGTTGAAAGAAGTGAATTCGTCGATATCGATCCGGACAAGCGTAAGCGGATATTTATAGCGGCCGGCGCGGCGGATTTCACGCTCAAGAGTCTTGTCGAAATAGCCCTGATGGTACAGGCCCGTCTTGAGATCGTGCTCCGAGCGTTTTTCATGATACATCCATGTTTCACGGGCGGCGAACATGGCACCCCAGAGGAGAAAGTCAGCCGCAATCAGCAGCCAGAAAAGCGGAGTGGAAAGAAAATCCGTGCGGCCTTTGACTACGGCTGCGCCTAGAAGTGTGAAAATCGTGGTTTGCGCGCCTACGGCGGCAACCTGAAGAAAACTTTCGACAGTCAGCCAGTGGCGGCGCTTTTCGGCAATGTGGGCAAAATCTTCCTGCTTTTTTTGAGTCATGAAGGTTCTCCCGGGCGGCTTCCATTATCCCATAAAGCAGATACGGAAGTCATGCAGGATTATTTAGATTTTTTAATAATGCGGCCCAAGACCAAGGCCAGGGCCTCAATGTCTTCCGCGCTGTGGGCTGCGGACATAGTGACCCTGAGACGCGCTTTTCCTTTAGGCACCGTAGGATAGCGCACGGCCGGGACTAAAATCCCGTTTTCAAGCAAGGCTTCGGAGGCGGCCATAGCCTGATCTTCCCCGCCGAGGATGACAGGAACAATCGGAGACTGGACAGTCGGAATGTCCAGGCCCTGTTT
>CAZMMY010000133.1:0-979 GCA_964567495.1 uncultured bacterium | reverse complement strand
AGGCCTTCCAGATGGCGCAGGTTTTCCCACAGCTTCTTGCGCAGCTCCGGCTCGCTTTCCATGACCCTGAAGGCTTCAGCCGCTGCGGCGCAGACGGCCGGCGGGAGAGAGGTGGCGAAAATGAAAGAGCGTGCGGAGTTCAGAAGATAATCGACCAGTTGAGCGGAGCCGGCGGCGAAACCGCCGATGCAGCCCGCCGCCTTGGAAAGGGTGCCGGTATAAAGGTCTATCTTCGATGAAAGATTTTCAGGAACCGCGGGTTTTCCGGAATCATCCGGAAAAACTCCGGTCTCATGCGCGGTGTCGACCACCAGGAGGGCTTCGTATTTTTCTTTAAGCCGCACGAGCTCTGCGGCGTCCGCGAGATCGCCGTCCATGCTGAAGACCAGGTCAGAAACAATAATGCAGCGGCGATAATCCCTGCGGTGTTTCAAGATCTCTTCAGCCCGTTCGTAATTTTTGTGCGGGAAAACCCGGAGATCCGCTCCGGAAATCCGCGAGCCGTCGAGAATAGACGCATGGCACAGTTTGTCGGCCAGGATCATGTCTCCCTTCCCCGCGAGGCTGCTCATCACGCCGACGTTCGCCAGATAACCTGCCGTAAAGACCAGCGCGCTCTCTTTATTTTTGTGCTTCGCGATAATTTTTTCGAGCTTTTCGTGTTCAGGGTTCGTTCCCGAAATAAGGCGCGCAGCTCCGGAACCCGCGCCTTTGGCGGCTGCGGCCTGGAAGGCTTTGACAACCGCCGGATGATGGCTCAGCCCCAGATAGCTGTTTCCGCAGAACATCAGGACTTCTTTATTGTTCAGTTTTGCACGGACCGCGCTGAGCGGCTCGAGCACCCGGCATTTTCGATAAAGATTGGCGGCCTTGAGCTCCCGGAGTTCTTCCTCCACAAAAGACAGCGAGCTCATCAGACTTTCCTCATGACCACGCCTACGGCATGGCCGCCGAAGCCCATGGAATAGGAAAGCGCGGT
>CAZMMY010000132.1:0-5799 GCA_964567495.1 uncultured bacterium | reverse complement strand
TCGCGATCATAAGCTCAAAGGCGCATACCCGGCCCCCCTTGCCGTCTATTCGGGGCAGAAGGGTCTGGGAAACCACCGCCACCAGGGTCGAGGCCAGCTGAATGCGGATCTGGGTCTGCTGGTGGGCCGGGAAAACGTCAATAATACGGTCGACAGTACGCGCGGCGCCCGTGGTGTGAAGGGTCGAAAACACAAGATGGCCTGTTTCGGCCGCACGGATAGCGGATTCCATGGTACTCAGGTCGCGCATTTCACCGATCAGAATCACGTCCGGGTCCTGGCGCAGGGCCTTGATGACCGCATCCGAAAAGCTGGGCACGTCCTCGCCTACTTCGCGCTGAGTTACGATGGACTTCTTGTGCGGATGCATGAATTCGATCGGGTCTTCCGCGGTCACAATGTGTTTCGGAAAATTTTCATTGATGTAATTCAGCATGGCCGCGAGTGTCGTGGTTTTTCCGGAACCGGTCGGGCCGGTCACGAGGATGAGGCCGCGCGGACGGTTCAGGAGCTCTACGATATGCTGGGAAGGCAGGCCGATCTGGTCGAAGCTGTAAAACTTGTACGGAAGCTGGCGGAGCACCATGGCGTAAGTGCCCCTCTGCTTAAAACAGGAAACGCGAAACCGGGCCTTGTCTCCGAACGAAAAACCAAAATCGATGCCGCCGACTTCCTCAATTTTTTTTCGCTGCTCTTCGGTAGTGATTTCGCGGGCGATTTCCTCGGTATCCTGGGGAGTCAGGACCTTGTCATCAATAGAAGTCATGACGCCATGAAGACGAACTGAACGCGGCCTGCCTACTGAGAGGTGAATATCGGAGGCTTCTTTTTCGATGGCGTAATTCAGAATGGCTTCAATGCCCATGATTTACTCCTGTTGTAGAAGTATAACACACCAAAACGCGTGTTTAGATGTACGGCAGGAAGCCTAAAAACCTGAAACGGCCGCGGCCAGAAGGGCCGAGACCCAGAACGCTTGGATCAGGAGAAGCGGAATGCCGTAAAAAAACGGCAGGGGTTTGAAAAAAAGGGCTTTTTGCCGGAAGCCCGCGATGAAAAGTCTGAAAAGAAGAAAAAAAACAGCGGTAGCGCCGAGCGCAATCCCGCGCTCTGCAGGGCCAGGGCTCTGCACGGCAAAAAACGAAACAGCGAGTACCGAAACCAGAAAAATATTTCCGCCGCGGACTTTGCGGGACACCAGATAAACAGGCGCCGCGCAGGCCAGCAGAATTTCCTGCTTCATGACAGCGGGCAGGAAAACCTGCGCAAGCACCGCCGCGCCGACGACCGGGACGGCGGAAAGGAAAATCCGGGCAGTTTCCTCCAGAATCCCCCGAAAACTCAGCCGCAGGTCCTCCGGCTTGAGAGAGGCGTTCAGAAACGCCAGGGAAAGCGAAAGAAAAAGAGCTTTATTCATGGGACCAGCCTTCCGGCAAGGGCTCTTTCCTTTTCAGCGCGCCTTTTTTCCTGCGGCTGCGCGGCCAGAAAAGAGCCGGCAGGACAAGAAGAAGGAAGGCGCCGGCCGCTCCCTTAAAAAGCGGAAGGCCCAGCCGGAAACCCAAAAGCTCCTGAAACTCGGCCAGATAGAAGCCAAGCAGCGCAAAGAAAAACCATTTGCGGCCGCGAAACTTGAAGACGGCAGCTCGGGGAACATCCGGGCTTTCATTCAGCCACAGGAGCCAGATGCTCAGGAATGCTGCGGGCGGCTGCTCCAGAAAATAAACCCCGCCGGCCGTCAGGAAAAGAGCGCCGCATAAAAAAGAAAAGCTCAGCAGCTTTTTTGGAAAAAGCGGGGCAGTGATTTTAAAAAATACAGTCAGCAGCGCAGTGGCAGCTAGAATAAAAACCAGGACCGGCAGGCAGGCGTGGAGCCTGGAAGTCAGCGGAAGAACAGGAAGCAGAGGCAGAAGCGCTTCCAGAAAGGACGGCATTCCCGCGCGTTTTTTCATGCCTGCCCTGCTTCGTTTGCCTTCATGAAAATTTCGGGTTTGTTTGCCGTAAAAAATTCCACCGCTTTTTCCGCGCTTTCAAAAATCTTTCTTTCGTCCCCGTCCGCCGCTTCGCTTTCAGGATCGAGAAGATGGTCGAGGATTTTTCGCGACAAGGCTCTTCTGTCGGCATTTCCCATCCCCGCCGATTCAACGTTCACGGCCGAGGGATTTCCGGATAGATCGAAGCCTGTCCAGATTTCGAGATTTTCCTGCGCCTGCGTCTTGAAAGCGAAGCCCGCCAGCACAATGGCCGTCACCTCTTTGGTTTCAGGAAGACCTTCTTCGGTCACGCTGTCGATCATGACTTTTTCTTCTTTCCGAGCGGGATAAATCCGGACGCCGCCCACAGAAAAAGATTCATTCCACGGCTGATTGAAAAAACCGGCCGGAAGCACCTTCAGCACGTGCGACTGCAGAAGCGCCTGCCGTTCACCTTCCATGCGCGCCAGCGCGATGGGGCGCATGAAATAAACGCCCGCGCAAAGCCCGCCAAGATAAAGAACGAAGAAGACATATTTCAGAAATTCCAGGATGCCGCTTTTTTTCTTACGGACTTCAGCCACGCGCGCCCTCCTGCCGGAAAACCGGGCGGTGAAAAATAGCGTCAAGCCACGGAGAGAACGCATTCGCGGCCAGTAGAGGGACCGCGAAAGCCGGTCCAGCACCCCAGCCCGCCCGGAGAGCAGACACGGTGCCGGCCGCGGCCAGGAAAGAATAGAGGCAGCGCCCCCTCTGTGTCATGGGAGAAAAAGAAAAATCGGAAACCAGAAAAAAACCCGTTAATACAGCCGCCTGAATATGCGGCGCCGGAAATTCAAAACCCGGAATGAATGAAGAAGCGGCAAGCGCGCCCAGAAAAACGAAAACATTCACTGCGGCAAAACCCCGCTGCAGAATGAGAATGCTCCCCGCCAGCGCAATCAGCGCCCATTCAGCCCATGCCCATTGGGGAAAAGCCTGAAATTCTTCGAGCCCGGAGTAAGAAGCCTGCGCAGGGAACAGAAGAAATAAAATCACATAGCCGGCTGCGGCGGGATGAACGGGGCATGCGCTTTGGCTGCCGAAAACCGCCCGGCCCAGAAAAAGCGCGGTAAAAAATGCGATGCACGCTGCCGGAATCGATGCCGGGGGGGGAATGAAAAGCAGGAAAAGGACGGCGGTCAAAAAATCTCCGGACGGAATTTTTTTTATCGCTGATCCGGAAAGTCTGGCGCCGAGCGAAGCGATCAGCCACGCCAGACCAGCAAACGCGGCAAGAGCGATCAGCTGGCCGGCGCCGTACTGGACGCACCGGAAAATGACCGCGGGCAGCAGCCCTGCTGCTGCTGCGAAAGGAAAAAACCGGGAAGAAAAACCGGAACGGATGTGTGGGTGAAGACCGGTCGCGTAGGCCATGAGACCGCTAGCCTTTGGCAAGCTCCGCGTCAATCAGCTGCTGGATTTTCTCGGCAGGAAGCGCGCCGGGATAAAGCCTGCCGTTGACAAAAAGAGCCGGCGTTCCGCGCACGCCGGAAGCCGCGCCTTTTGCCATGTCCTTTTTGACGGCATCTTCGCTGGCAGACGCAGCCATGCACGCATCGAATTTTTTCTCGTCTATTTTCATCTCGGCCGCGGCTTTACGGACCGACGCTTCATCGCGAAGCCCGCCGGTGAAAATTTTCTCCTGCAATTCCCAGAACTTGCCCTGCTCATGCGCGCATTCAGAAGCGCGGTGCGTTTTTTCCGCGCCCGGATGCATCCGCAGCGGATAATGCCGCCACACCAGCCGCACCTTGCCTTCGTTGACTTTGTTCTCCATGACTTTTTTCAGATTTTCGGATAGCTGGCGGCAGAAAGGGCAATGGAAATCACTGAATTCGACCAGCGTAACTTTCGCGTTTTCTGCGCCTGCGGCCGGACGGCCTTTCAGATCGTCGAAAACAACGGGGACCGCGGGGGCCTGCGGAGCCGCCTGCTGCTGAAGCGCCCGCTTTTTTGCCGGATCAAGGGCGCCTTCGACGATTTCCTCAAATTTTTCATACGGATACGCGCCGGCGAGCCTCTCACCGTTGATAAGAAAAGTCGGCGTTCCCTGAATGCCCGCGGCCTTACCCTCTGCAATGTCCGCCTGCACCGCTTTGACGGCGCGGTCGCTTTTAAGGCAGGAAGAAAACGTGTCCGCATCCAGGCCGATTTGCGCGGCCAGCCCGCTGACGCCGGTTTCGTCGAGCTTCGCTTCCGATTCATAAACGCCGGAATAGAATTCCCAGAACTTTCCCTGCTCCTGAGCGCACACGCTGCCCTGATGGACCAGGAAAGAGCCCTGGTTCGGCGTTTCCGCCAGCGGGAAATGCTTGAAAATAAGCCGCGCCTTTCCGGAATATTTTTCCATCAGCTTTTTAGTCTGGGGATAAACTTTTTTACAGAAGGGGCACTGGAAATCGGAAAAGTCGATCATGGCCACAGGCGCATTGTCGGGGCCCTTGGCCGGCGAGGAATACCCAGTCATCACAGGAGCCGGAACCGGAGTGGAAACTGCGGGCGGCTGGACCGGCACGGGTTTGGCGGGAGGACGAACGTAGTTCAGATAAACCACGCCTGAAAGCAGCGCAATGGCCGCGCCGGCCGTAAATCCGGAAAAAAACGGGCTCGATTTCATCCCAGCCTCCGGGGCCGTCAGGTCCCCTGTTTAAGAAACGTGTGAAGCCGCGTAACGCATTAATTCCATCATCGGCCTTTTTGCCGGACAAACGTAGGAGCAATTTCCGGATTCGATGCACAAGCTCGCGCCATAGGCCTCCGCTATTTTAAACATATCGTTCTCCGCGGCAAGCGTAATCATGACCGGGGAAATGCCCGCGGGGCAGGCTTCGATGCAGAGGCCGCACCGCGTGCACGGCTCCGGGTCTTCGGGCTTCGCCGCTTCAAGCGGGAGGGCGATCACGGCACGCGTTTCTTTAAGAAGCGGGGTTTCAAGCTTCGAATGAGCGCGCCCCGAAAGCGGGCCGCCGGCCACAAGCTTCCGCGGCTCGCGCATAAAGCCCTTGCACGCCTTGGTCAGCGCGCCGAATTCCGCGCCGATCCGCGCCCATAAATTCCGCGGCTCCATGACGCATTCTCCGGCAACCGTAACCACCCTTTCAAAAACAGGCTTATGCAGGCAGACAGCCTCGTAGGCGGCATAGGCAGTGGCCAGGTCGAGTACAGCGCCCGACTCAATGCCGATTTTTTTCAGAAGCAGCGGTTCATGGGCCGGATAAGCAGACGGCAGCATCAGGACCTCGGCGTGCTGCCATTTCAGGAAATAGATTTTGCTTTTGAGAAGTTCGGCGCCTTCGCGCTGCGGGTTTTCGGTTACGATCACGATGTTTTCGGCGCCGGCGGCTTTCCGCAGAATTTCTGCGCCTTTCAGGATTTCGAGCGGGTGCGACATCAGCAGAACATAATCGGAGGCCAGATAAGGTTCGGCTTCGCTGGCGTTCAGGACGAGGGTCTTTGCGCCTTTTTCGAGCTTAGCGTGCACCGATTTCATGCCGGGACCGAGGTCAACCACGCCCATTTCGCGAAGCTGATTCAGAATTTTTTCGCGCGGGAGCCCGCTGTCTTCGTCGGGCTGGCTGCGGATCGAGGAAATTTTTTCGTCAAGGCCGTCAGAAGTGATTTCAACGGCCGCGGATTTTCCGCCCGCCGGGTGCTGTATCTGAAAAATCCGGGTGACCTTGCCGGAAATGGAGGCGTGAACCGCCGTGCCTGCAGCGTCCGAAGGCTCGGCGATTTTCTGTCCCGCAAGCACGCGCTCGCCTTCTTCAACGCACGGGGAAGCCGCGCG
>CAZMMY010000131.1:0-5813 GCA_964567495.1 uncultured bacterium | reverse complement strand
GGCCTGTCCGGGCGCCCGCATGGACGGCCATGATTTCCTTAGCCAGGCCATCGTTGCCAAGGCGGCTGCCGTCGTCTTCGAACGCACGCCTGATTTCGTCCTCCCGCAGCGCGTGACCGGCGTCAGAGTGGAGAGCGCGTCTGGCGCCCTCTCGGCCCTGCTCAACCGGTTTTACCAGTATCCCGACCAAAAGGTCAAACTTATCGGAGTGACCGGTACGAACGGCAAGACTACGACGGCTTTCCTGACTCACCAGCTCCTGCGCGATAAAACCAAAGCGGCTTATCTTGGCACGCTCTGGTATGACCTCCCGGAATCGCGCGTGGCCGCCGTCAACACAACTCCCGGCGCTGAAGTCCTCGTCCCGCTGCTGAAGCAGATCGCCGCGGAAAAAGGGGAATACTGCGTCATGGAAGTTTCTTCGCATGCTTTGGCTCAGAAACGCGTCCACGGTCTGCAGTTTGAACTGGCGCTTTTTACCCAGCTTACCCAGGACCACCTCGATTACCATCCCGACATGGAGGATTATTTCCAGGCAAAGCGTCTCCTGTTCACGTCGCTGCCCATGCCGCGCCACATGCTGATTAACAAGGACTGCCCGTACGGACGCAGGCTCCTCGCAGACCTTCCGCAGGCCAGGAGCTACAGCCTGGAAGGCCCGGCTGATTACCAGGTCAAGGACCTCGAGACTTCTTTTCAGGGGAGCCGCTTCAAATTCTGTTTCAAAGGGAATGAAGTTTCTTTCTCCAGCAAGCTTCCGATGAAGCACAACGCGGCCAATGTCGCGGCTGTGCTTGGAGGTCTCGACCTCCTGGGCTTCGAAATTTCGGATTTTCGCGGTGTGCTGGCGGAGATCCCGGGCATTCCCGGCCGTCTTGAACGCGTGCCGGGCAGCGGCAGCTTCGACGTGTTCGTCGATTATGCGCACACGCCCGACGCGATTGAGAATGTGCTGCGCGAGGCCCGCAAGCTCAAGCCGGGAAGGATTCTGACCCTTTTCGGCTGCGGCGGAGACCGCGACCGCGGCAAGAGGCCTCTTATGGCTCGGGCGGCATGCAAGGACTCCGACCTTGTCATCCTGACCTCGGACAACCCGCGTTCGGAAGACCCTGAAATGATCCTGGAAGACATCAAGAAAGGCGTTGCAAAAGGTTCTGGAGCTCCACAGGTTTTCGAAGTGCTCGACCGCCGCGAGGCGATTGAGAAACTGGTTTCGCTGGCCGAGCCGGGGGATGTGCTGTTCATCCTCGGCAAGGGCCATGAAGACTATCAGATCATCGGAGACAAAAAGATTCCTTTTGACGACCGCCTCGTAGTCCAGGAGTGCCTCAAAAGGAAAGCTCGTGTTTTCAATTCCTGACGCAGCCCGCGTTCTCGGGGTAAAAGCGGAAAATCCTTCCGCTCCCGCGCTTATCGAGGGCGCCTCCATTGATACCCGAACGCTCCAGCCCGGCAATCTTTTCGTCGCCATCCGCGGCCAGAAAGACGACGGCCACCGTTTCCTTGAAACCGCGTTCGCCAGGGGCGCTTCGGGCGCGCTGGTCGAACGGGACTATTACGAAAAGAACAAAGCCGCGCTTTCCGCCTTCAAAAATCTTCTGCCTGTCGCCGACACCGGCGCCGCGCTTGTCGACCTTGCCCGCGCCTACCGTTCGCTCTTCGACCTCAATGCCGTGGGGATCACCGGCAGCGTGGGCAAAACCAGCACTAAGGAATTCCTGGCCTACCTGTTCTCCAAAAAATACAAGGTGCTGGCGACCGCGGGCAATTTCAACAACCATATCGGACTACCGCTTACCCTTTTCCGTTTGAGGGAAGGCGACCAGGTCTGCGTTGCCGAGCTGGGCGCGAGCGCGGCGGGGGAAATCCGTTTCCTTTCCACGATCCTGAAGCCGCAGGCTGCCATCATCACCAAAATCGCGCCTTCGCACCTTCAGGGTTTCGGTTCCATTGAAAAAATCTACGAAGCCAAATCCGAGCTGCTTGAAGCGTTGCCTCCGGGCAGCTTCGCCGTCCTTCCGGACGACGACCCGCTCCTGGTCCATAAGGCCGAGCAGCTCAAGCTCAAGCCCGTGCTGGTAGGCGACAGCTGGCGCGCTCATTACAAAGTAACGGACGAACGCGCGGAAGACGGCAAGGTGCGTTTTACCCTGGTTTTCAAGAAGATGAAAAAAGAGTTTTCTTTTCCCGGCCTGGCTTCTTTCCTCGCGAGGAATGCAGCCATGGCCATCGCCCTGGCCGACGTCCTCGGCCTGCCGCTTTCTGAGATCCCATCCGACTGGGACGACCTTAAGCTGCCTTCCGGCCGTTTCGAGGAGCGGATGCTCGGGCCAGTCCGGTTCATCTATGACGGTTACAATGCCAGCCCGGCCTCGTTCGACGCCGCTCTCCAGGCTTTTTCAGGCATGAAAGTTACCGGAAACAAGTACCTGGCCTTTTCCGACATGCTCGAGCTCGGCCCTCAGGAAGAAGAGTACCACCGCGAGCTGGGGCGCAAGATTGCGGAAGCGGGTATCCCTTATTTTTGTTACGGCCCGCTGGCCGCGAAAGCGGCGGAAGCGGCCAGAAAGAGCAACGCAGGGCTTGAAGGCGCGCACTTTTCTTCGTTTTCGGAACTTGCTTCGCATTTAAATGCTAAGATTCGCGGCGGAGATGCCGTTTTATTAAAGGCATCGCGCGGCATGAAGATCGAAGAAGTTTTTAACTGGATCCAGGCGCGGCAGGAAGCGCCGGCGACGCGCTAACAAATTGTCATCCCAGCGAAAGCTGGGATCCAGGCGCTGCACCAGCCGATTTAGCTGTGCGGTGTAAATTGTGAGGATGATTCGTGCTGTATTTTTTGTACCCGTTTAAAGAATTTTTCATCGGGTTCAACCTTTTTCGCTACATTACGTTCCGCGCCGCGGGAGCCAGCATCACTGCTTTTCTCCTGTGCCTGTGGCTCGGCCCCCGCATCATCCAGTGGCTCAAGACCCTGAATGTGACCCAGAACCAGAAGCGCGAGCACGCGGCTTCTATCCATTCCTTTTACGCCCATAAAGAGAAGGTTCCCACCATGGGCGGCATTCTGATCGTGGCGGCCGTCCTCATCTCGACCCTTCTATGGGGGAATCTCACCAATAACTTTGTCTGGGTACTGATCGCCACCATTTTCTGGTTCGGAGGAGTAGGCTTCCTGGACGACTGGATCAAGCTTCGCTCCAAGAGCTCCAAGGGCCTGACTTCCATGACCAAGATGGCGGGCCAGCTGATTATGGGACTCGCGGTCGGCTTCTATTTATATATGGATCCCGACTTCGATAAATGGCTTTACCTTCCTATGGTCAAGAAGGGCGCCCTGTACCTTGGCTTCTTCTTTATTCCGTTCGTGGTGCTGGTTCTGGTCGGCGCGTCCAACGCCCTGAACCTGACCGACGGCCTGGACGGGCTGGCCATCGGCTGCACCCTTTTCACGGTCGGTGCGCTCGGTGTGATCTCGTACCTGGTCGGCCGTGTGGACTTTACCGCCTATCTTTCCATTCCTTATGTTCCCGAAGCCGGCGAGATCACCGTGGTCTGCGCCGCGCTGTTCGGCGCAAGCGCGGGTTTTATGTGGTTCAACTGTTATCCCGCGGAAGTCATGATGGGGGACACGGGTTCGCTCGCTCTCGGCGGCGCGCTCGGCACTATCGCGGTCCTGCTCAAAAAAGAAGTCATGCTGATCATCATCGGCGGCATCTTTGTGTGGGAAGCCGTTTCGGTCATCATGCAGGTCACGAGCTTCAGACTTTTCAAGAAACGCATCTTCCTGATGTCTCCGTTCCACCATCACCTCCAGCTCAAGGGCTGGCCTGAATCAAAAGTCACCGTCCGCCTGTGGATCATCGCAATGGTGCTCGTGATCGTCGGCTTCAGCACCCTCAAGGTCCGTTAATTTTCATGCAGAACCCTCCCGGCCAGAAAGTCGCGGTGCTGGGACTCGGCATCAGCGGTACGCAGAGCGCGCTTTTCCTTCAGAAAAAAGGTTTCAAAGTCTTTGCTTCCGACGCGGGCTGCGACCCGGCGCTTGACCAGAAAGTCCTCGACCTTAAAGCCGCGGGCGTCGAAGCCGAATGCGGAGGGCACACGCTGGAAAAAATCCTGGGTGCCGACTGGTCCGTGATCTCGCCCGGTATTCCTCCCGACGCTCCCGTCTATAAGGCGCTGCAAGCTTCCGGCAAGCCCGTGTTCAGTGAAATCGAAGCCGCCGCCTGGTTCTGCCCGTCTGAAAATATCGTCGCGGTCACAGGCTCTTCCGGAAAAACCACGGTCACGACCCTGATTTACCGTTCGCTCGTCAATTCCGGCAAACGCGCCCACCTGTGCGGCAATATCGGAAACCCCTGGATCGGCGAGCTTGAGAAAATCAAACCCGAAGACGTGGTCGTGCTGGAGCTGAGCTCTTTTCAGCTGGCGCACTGCAGGAGCTTCCGGCCCAAGACCGGTGTCCTTCTCAACCTCACTCCCAACCATCAAGACTGGCATCCGGACATGCAGGACTACGCGAACGCCAAGCTGCGCCTGTTCACCAACCAGTTCCCGGACGGCCACGCCGTGATCCGCAAAAAGGACGAGGCCGCTTTTTTCCCCGCTTATCCGTTTAAAGCCAGGAAGTTTTATTTCGGGGAAGACCCGGCCGCTAACCCGAACGACGAGGTCGTGAAGCTCGTGGCCGGCCTCTGGGGCTGCCCGGCGGCGGTCGTGGACAAGACCATCAAAGAATTCGAAGGCATTGAACATCGCCTCGAAAAAGTCATAGAATACGGCGGCGCGGCCTACGTGAACGATTCCAAGTGCACCACGGCGGCTTCGCTGGCCTGGGCGCTCGAGAAATACCCGGACGGCAGGGTGCTGCTGCTCGCGGGCGGTCACCCGAAATCCAAAGACTTCGATACGGTCCGCGGCCTGGTCGCTAAAAAAGTCAAAAAAGCGTTTTTGATCGGCGAGGCTCAGCCGATACTCAAGGAAGCCTGGCAGGGGGCTTGCGAGCTGAGTGAGCCGCGCGATTTCGTAAGTGCGGTCCGCGGGGCGGCTGCCGAGGCTAAGGCGGGGGACGTAGTCCTTTTGTCGCCTGCGTGCGCAAGTTTTGACATGTTCAAGAACTACATGGAGCGGGGAAAATTGTTTAAGCAGATCGTCAGCGACATCAGCCGTACCGAAGCGGCGGGCAAAAAGTAATGTCCCGCCAGGCCCGCATCCTTTTTATCTGCGTCTTCCTTCTGGTCGGCTTTGGCGTGGTCATGACCTACAGCTCGAGCGCCGTCTACGCCCAGTACCGCTACGCCAACGCAGAGTACTTCCTTCTGAGGCAGTTCCTGTACGCGCTGCTCGGCACCTTCATACTTTTCGTGACCGCTTCGGTTCCCATCGCTTTCTGGCAGAAAAACGCCCGCGGCATGATGCTGTGCGCCATCGGCTTCCTGGTATTGGTGTACGCTCCGGTTATCGGGCATTCCGGCGGCGGCGCCCAGCGCTGGATCAACCTCGGCCTGGTCAACTTCCAGCCGGCGGAGTTTGCCAAGATCGCGGTCTGCATTTATCTGGCCGACTATCTTTCCCGCAAGCATAAGGTTATCAAGAAGGGCGGCCTGTTCATTTTCCTGCCGCCGCTTGCCCTGATCGGAACGATCTGCTGCCTGACCCTGCTTCAGCCTGACCTTGGTTCAACTGCTTTCATCGTCCTGCTGGTAGCGGTCCTGTTCTTCCTGGCAGGCCTGCGCATGCACTATGTCATGATTGCGCTGGCGGTGATTTTGCCCGTCCTTTATTTCCTTGTCGTCCGCGTGCCCTACCGC
>CAZMMY010000130.1:1652-5814 GCA_964567495.1 uncultured bacterium | reverse complement strand
GCATGTTCATGGGCCTGAAAGGTATTCAGAACGGCCTGCTCCGCTTTAATAATGTTAAGGTGCCCAAGGAAAACATCCTGCTCGGCGAGGGAAAGGGCCTGAAGCTCGCGCTTACGACCCTGAACACCGGCAGGCTGACCATGCCCGCGGCCGTGACCGGCGCGTCGAAATGGTGTCTGAAAGTCGCGCGCACCTGGGCCAACGAGCGCACTCAGTGGGGAAGCGTGGTCGGCAAGCACGAAGCCGTGGCCAGCAAAATCGCGTCCATGGCTTCGACCGTGTTTGCGATGGACTCTGTGACTTATCTGACTTCGCAGATGGCGGACGACAAGAAGAACGATATCCGTCTCGAAGCCGCCATGGCCAAGCTTTCCTGCACAGAAGCCAGCTGGCATATCGTGGACAGCACGGTCCAGATCCGCGGCGGACGCGGTTATGAAACCGGCCCGTCTCTCAAGGCCCGCGGCGAAAAAGGCCACGCCGTTGAACGCGTCATGCGCGACGCCCGCATCAATACCATTATTGAAGGCACAAGCCAGATCATGCGCCTGTTCATTGCGCGCGAGGCCATGGATTCGCACGTGCGCCGCATTATGCCTATCATGTCGCCGAAAACTCCGATTGGAAAAAAGTTCGGCCTGATCGGCTCCTCGTTCGCGTTTTATGCGGGCTGGTACCCCAAGCAGTTTTTTTACGGTAATCAGCTTCCGTCCGGCGTTGAGATTCCGGATGAGCTCCGCGGTCACATGGCTTTTGCGGGCCGTACCGCGCACCGCCTGGCTCGCTCGCTTTTTCACGCCATGATGCTTTACCAGCAGAAGCTGGAAGGCAAGCAGCAGCTTATGAGCCGCCTGGTCAACGTCGGCACCGACCTTTTCGCCATGGCCGCGACCTGCGCGCACGCCATGTACAAGGTGCAGAACGGCGCAGACCGCAGCCCGGTCGAACTTGCGGATCTTTTCTGCCGTCAGGCGCGCCGCCGCATCGAGCGGGACTTCAAGAACCTCTTCGTAAATAGCGACGGCTTTGCGTACAAAGTCGCGCAGAACGCGCTGAACTCGAAGTATTCCTGGCTCGAGAACGATATCATCCAGCCCAGCTAACGCGTGCGCACTGAATCATTTTCGTCTCTTTTCGGCCGCAGCTACGACCAGGCCAGCGACCTTCTTTTCCCCTTTTCCCTCAAAAAGTGGCTGACCCTCGCCCTGATAATTTTTCTTTCGGGCGCGGGTTCAACCAGCTTCAACGGCAACGCGGGCGGGGGACGCGGCCGGAAGGATAAGAAACAGGAAGCGCCGGCTGCCGCCCAGATTGCGGGCCAGGACGAAGTGAAGGGGGAGAAATCCGCAAATCTTGCGCCGGCCCAGGCTGGGACACAGGAAAAAGGCGCGATTCGGGAAGAGGGGGCTTCGCAGGAAGAGAGCCGGAGACCCCCGCGGAAAATCAATTGGAGAACCGTCGCGCCGATCGGCGCCGGAGTGCTTTTCCTGATTACTCTTTTTTTTCTTGTGCTTCACTCCCGTTTTATTTTCGTTTTTTTGAATACTTTGGTTAACCGGACGACGGAAATCGGAAGCCCGCTGCGCGAATATTCCGAGCAGGGCGCGAGCCTGTTCAAAGCCAGGGCCCTTCTCACCGTGCTCTTGTGGACCATACTGGGCGCTGCGGCCGCGGCCGGATATTTTTTTATGAAGGCGCGCGGGATTTCCGCGGATTCTTTTGACTGGAAGTCATTCCTGCGGATTTCCATCCCGGCCGGCCTTGCGGCGCTGCCCGTCATCCTGTTTTTCGGCGTGGTCTGGTGGGTCATCTCGGACGTCACGGTGCCGGTCATGTACCGTGAAAAAACCACGTTCATGCCGGCGTGGGGAAAGAGCTGGGGGATTTTCAAAGCCAACCTCGGGGACTTTGTCCTGTTCTTTCTTTATAACATCCTGGTGGGCATCCTGCTTGGGATCTGCGGCATGATCGCCGGCCTGCTTTATCTGCTGATCGCGCTTCTGGCGGGCGGGATCATTTTCGGGAGCCTCTTTGCGGTTTTTATGCTCATGGCCAAAATGAAAACAGTGTTTGCCGTCGCGTGCGTCATTGCAGGCGTGCCTTTCGCCGTCGTCTTCTTCATGGGGCTGTTCATGATCGGCGTGCCGTTTGTGATTTTTCACAATTACCTTAAACTTAATTTCCTGACCAGCCTCGGTGAGGAACACTGCCCCATCCTTCCGTAAGGAATGACGCTTCCGGGCCCTTGTGGTAATATACCCGCCCTATGAAAAACCTCTGGAATGACCGCGACGCTGCGAAATGCAAGGACGCGCTCGACCTTCTCGTTTACCGTTCCCGTTTGATCGGCCAGTCCGCAGACCTGTGTGTCTGGGGCGGGGGGAACACCTCCACCAAAACCGACTGGACCGACCCCCTTGGCCGCCCCTGCAAAGTGCTGTGTATCAAAGGGAGCGGTTCTGATCTTAAAGTTTCAACCCGCCAGGATTATCCGCCTGTCCGCCTTGATTATCTGCTGGGAACTCTGAAAAAAGATCGCATGACCGATGAGGAAATGGTCGATTATGTTTCTCGCTGCCTGCTTGAGCCCAAGGCTCCGCGCCCTTCCATCGAAGTCCTGCTCCATGCCTTTGTGGACAAAAAAGACATCGACCACACGCACGCCGACGCCATCCTGGCCATTACCAACACCAGAAACTGCAAAAAAATCGCGAAGAGGGTTTTCGGCGACGAGCTTCTCTGGGTGCCTTATGTAAAACCCGGTTTCACGCTGGCGAAGTGGGTAGGCGAGGCCTACAAAAAAAATCCGAACGCCAAAGGCCTGATCCTGGAAAAACACGGCCTGATCACATGGGCGGACGACCCGAAAACCAGCTATTCGCTGACCATTGAAATGGTCACCCGCGCGGAGCTTTATCTCGCGGCCGCGCGCAGAAAAAAGAAATGGAGCGCGCCTAAATATAAAAATATGGGGCACGCGGAAAAGCGCGCCTGGCTTTTTGAGAACCTTCCCGTGGTCCGCAAGGCGCTTAGCGGGGAGAGGCGGGTGATTCTCACTGTGAACGAATCGCCCGAGGTCATGGAGTTTGTCAACGCCCGCGGGACGGCTGTCATTTCGCAGCAGGGCCCTGCCACTCCCGACCACATGCTCCGCACCCGCCGCATCCCACTTTATGCCGCGCCCGGAAAGCCCCTCGATAAGCAGATCCGGGCCTACGCCGCCGGGCACCGCCGCTATTTTGACCGGCACAAACATCACCTGCCGGAAAAGCACCGCAAAATTCTCGATCCGTGCCCCAAAGTCATTCTCGTGCCGGGTGTTGGCGCGATTTCTTCGGGCAATACGCTGAACGGCGCCAGGATCGTGTCCGAGATCTATGAGCATTCAGTTTCCGTAATGAAAAACGCTTCTTCGCTGGACATATACGAATCACTTTCTGAAAAACTGGCGTTCGAAATGGACTACTGGCCCATGGAGCTCTATAAATTATCTCTCGCTCCTCCGGAGGCTGCGTTCTCGCGGCAGATCGGCCTGGTGACCGGCGCCGCGCGCGGAATAGGCCGCGCGATTGCGCATAAACTCGCGGTTCAGGGCGCGCATGTTTTTCTGGCGGACCTGCATGCGGACGCCGCCAAAAAAGCCGCAGAAGAAATTAATCTGAAGACTAAAGCGGGCCGCGCATTCGCGCTGGAAATGGACGTGACTAAACCTGAAAGTGTCCGCCGCGGCTTCGAAGAAATTGTTTTGGCTTGCGGAGGCCTGGATTTTCTTGTTTCAAACGCCGGCGTGGCGCATGTTGCGCCGCTCGACGAGCTCAGCCTGCACGACTGGGAAAAATGCCTGGCGGTAAACGCGACCGGCCACCTGCTTGTCGCGAAGGAGGCCGTGAAGATTATGAAGCGGCAGGGGCTCGGAGGGGCGATCGTATTCGTGGTCACGAAAAATGTCCTGGCGCCGGGTAAGGACTTCGGCGCATACAGCGCTTCCAAGGCCGCCCAGGCGCAGCTTGCGCGCGTCCTTGCGATCGAGAATGGCGCATACGGCATCCGCGTTAACCAGATCAATCCCGACGGCGTTTTTGAGGACTCGGGCCTCTGGGAAAAAATCGGCCCTGGACGCGCGCGCAGTTACGGCATCCAGTCCCGCGATCTTTCCCGGTTT
>CAZMMY010000130.1:0-1642 GCA_964567495.1 uncultured bacterium | reverse complement strand
AACCGACTACTTGTATTTCCTACATAAACAACCCACAGGAGAGCCCGTATATGCCAAAACCTTTGACGAACATGTTAAAAATAAGGTAAAATACTTAAAATAATCCTAATAATAAAAATTAGAAATTATGAGTTTATCAAAACAGGAATTTGATGAAAGCCGAAGTCAGGCCTGAAGATGTGGCTGAAGCCGCCGCGTTTCTGATCGCTCCCGGCTCCGGCAAAACCACGGGCTGCATCCTGACCGTGGACGGCGGCGTCCGCGAAGCCTTTCCCCGCTAACCCCTGGAAGTATGGGGGAAAACCCGACAAAAAACTTGCGCAATCTAAAATTAAAGTTAGTATAGAGGCCTCTACCCGCGCAAACCAGTTAAGTAAGTCAAAAAACTGTTTTTACCTGCAAAAATCGATGTGAAGGGCCGAATGGCAAAATCAAAACACACCATTTTGATTGTCGATGACGAGCAGCCCACCATAGACTCGCTCGACGTCCTGCTCAGCGAGGATTTCGAGCTCCTCGTAGCCAAGAGCGGGGAAGAGGCCCTTCCGTTCCTTCGCCGCAATTCCGTTGACCTGGTTTTTCTCGACATCAATCTCCCCGGCATGGACGGTTTCGACACGCTGCGGGAAATCAAGCGCCATGATGAAAGCATCGAAGTCGTGATGCTGACCGCGGACGAAAAAGCAAAGACCGCCATGAGGGCCGTGGAAATGGGCGCGTTTCATTACATTACCAAACCCTATGACAAGGACGAGATACTCCTCGTCACCCGCCGGATCTTTGAAAAGAAAAGCATGATCCACGAGATCGAATCCCTGCGCGACGATGTGCAGGAGCAGAATTCTTTTCACAATATGGTGGGGCAGAGCGAAGCCATGCTCCAGGTCTACCGTCTTATTGAAAAGCTGGCGCAGACCGACACCACGGTCCTGATCACCGGCGAGAGCGGCACGGGCAAGGAGCTGGTGGCCAAGGCCATTCATATGCAGTCGGTGCGAAGCCGCCGGCATTTTAAGGCCATCAACTGCGGCGCGATTCCCGAGCACCTGCTCGAGAGCGAGCTGTTCGGGCATGAAAAAGGCGCTTTTACGGGCGCGGCCATGCGGAAGATCGGGAAGTTCGAGATGGCCGACGGGGGCACTCTTTTCCTGGATGAAATCGCCGCCATGCAGGAGAACTTGCAGGTCAAACTGCTGCGGGTGCTTCAGGAGCGCGAGGTCGAACGCATCGGGGGGACCCGCATGATCCCTGTGGACGTGCGCGTGATCGCCGCGACCAATGCCAATATGAGGCAGATGCTTGAGAGCGGCCGTTTTCGCGAGGATCTCTACTACCGCCTGAACGTGATTCACATTCCTCTGCCGCCGCTGCGCGAGCGCAAGGGCGACATTGCCCTGCTGGCCGAATATTTTCTCCAGGTTTTTGCCCGCAAGTTCAAGAAGAGTATCCAGGGATTCACGCGCGAGGCGCTCAGCTGCCTGGAGAATTACGCCTGGCCGGGCAACGTGCGCGAGCTGCGGAACGTGATCGAGCGCGCGGTCGTCTTCTGCCGGAGCGTCGCGATCGCACCCGAGCACCTCGGGCTCCCGCTCGATCGGCTGTCGCGCCCACCCGGCGCCTTCGCCGCGCACGAAGCGGGACG
>CAZMMY010000129.1:0-5816 GCA_964567495.1 uncultured bacterium | reverse complement strand
TGTGTCATCAAAGTCCAATAAGAAGGAATGAAATGAAAATTGTTTTCGTAGCGTCAGAAATGGAACCTTTCGCAAAGACCGGCGGTCTTGCCGATGCCATGGGCGCGCTGGCGGCCGGGATTGCGGGCCTGGGCCACGAAGTCGCGGTTTTTCTTCCGCGCTACAAGCAGATCGATATCCAGAAGCGCGGCCTGCAGCAGGCTGTGGACAACATTGAAGTCCAGTTAGGCAGCGAAAAAGAGCATGGCAAAATTTATTCAGCTTCGCTCAAGAGCGGCGTTACTGTTTATTTCGTGGACAAGCCGGAGTTTTTCGTTCGCGACACTTATTACGGCCCGACCGGTACGGACTATCCCGACAATGACCGCCGCTTTGCTTTTTTCCAGCGCGCGGTTTTCGAGGCCCTGAAGAAACTCCCGTTCAAGCCGGACATCATGCACGCCCACGACTGGCAGGCGGGCCTGGTCCCGGTTTATCTGAAGACCATTTATTCGCACGACTCGTTTTTTTCGAAGACCAAAAGTGTCTTCACGATTCATAATCTGGCTTACCAGGGGAATTTTCCGCCGGATTCGCTGCCGATGGTCGGGCTTGGCTGGGAACATTTCCGCATGGAACGCCTGGAATTCTACGGCAAGTTCAGCTTTATGAAGGGCGGCCTGCTGGATTCCGACGCGCTGACTACCGTCAGCGAGCGCTACGCGCAGGAAATCCAGACCAAGGAATTCGGCTGCGGCATGGAAGGCGTGCTGGCCCGCGTGCGCGGCCACCTGCACGGCATCGTCAACGGGATCGACACTGAAGAGTGGAACCCTGAGACAGACAAGGAAATCGCCGCGCAGTTTAATTTTAAGAAGATCGAAAAGAAGGCTGTCAACAAAGCGGCTCTTCAGAAAGACCACGGGCTGGAACAGGACCCCAAGGCTCCGGTACTGGTCGTGGTTTCGCGCCTGGTCGAACAGAAGGGGGTCGACATCCTGATCCCCGCGCTCGAAAGCATCCTGGCCATGGGCACCCAGTTCGTCCTGCTGGGCACCGGTGAGGAGCGCTACCATCACGTCCTGCGTGAGATCGCCAAGAAAAATAAGACGCGCTGCGCCGTGCACATCACGTTTGACGCCAGAATGGCCAAACGCATGTACGCGGGCGCGGACATGATCCTGCTGCCTTCTTATTATGAGCCCTGCGGCCTGGCCCAGATGATCGGCCTGCGCTACGGCACGGTGCCGGTTGTGCGCGCTACAGGCGGGCTTGCCGACACGGTGCAGGAATTCGATCCCAAGACGGGCAAAGGCAACGGCTTTTCGTTCCGCGACTACACAGCGGATGCCCTGCGCCAGACGGTTGAGCGGGCAATCAGCGTTTATAAGAATGAGAAGAAATGGCTGGAGCTGGTGGAGAATGCCATGTCTTCCGATTTTTCGTGGAAGGCTTCCGCGAAAAAGTACGAGCACATTTACGAAATTACCAAGAAAAGGGCCCTGCAGGTTTAAGCGGATCGATATGGACCTCGGAACTCTGAAGATCGGAAAGTATGAACTGTCGTCCCGCCTGATCCTGGGTACGGGCAAATATTCCACGCTCGAGCTCATGGCCGAAGCGCTTGAAATTTCGGGCTCCGGCATGATCACGGTCGCCATCGGCCGCGTCAACCTCGCGGACCGTTCGCAGAAAAACATTCTGGATTACATCGACCGTAAGAAATACATCCTTCTGCCCAACACCGCGGGGGCTTACACGGCGCAGGACGCCATCCGCATCGCCCGCCTTGCGCGCGAAGCAGGCTGCGGCGACCTGGTAAAAGTGGAAGTTATCGGCGACAAAAAGACTTTAATGCCCGACGTGGTGGGCCTCCTTGAAGCCACGCAGGTGCTGGTGAAGGAAGGCTTCACGGTCATGCCTTACACGACCGACGACCCGGTTCTCGCAAAAAAGCTTGAAGACGCGGGCGCGGCCTGCGTCATGCCGCTGGCGTCTCCGATCGGCTCGGGCCGCGGCATCCAGAACAAGCTCAACCTGCGTTTCGTCATGGAAGCGGTTTCTTGCCCCGTGATCGTGGACGCGGGTGTGGGCACGGCCTCCGACGCGGCGGTCTGTATGGAGCTTGGCGCGGATGGTATCCTGATGAACACGGCGATTGCGGAAGCGAAAGACCCGGTACTGATGGCCGAAGCCATGCGCGACGGTGTGCTGGCCGGCCGGAAAGCATTTTTAGCGGGCAGAATGCCCATTAAAGAATATGCGGCGCCCTCGAGCCCGCAGGAAGGTTTGAAACTCGTTAAGAGTTAAGGGGAAATTATGGCGATGACGATTACCGAAAAAATTCTGGCGAAACACGCGGGCCGCGATGCGGTGGTGCCCGGCGACAACATCTGGATCAACGTAGACGTGCTCATGACGCATGACGTCTGCGGTCCCGGAACGATCGGCGTGTTCAAAGAGCATTTCGGCAAAAACGCAAAAGTCTGGGACAAGGACAAGGTCGTGATCATCCCCGACCATTACATCTTCACCGCGGACCAGAAGTGCCATCGCAATGTTGACATCCTCCGCGATTTCGCTAAAGAGCAGGACATCAAGAATTTTTATGACGTGAATTCCGAACGCTACAAGGGCGTCTGCCACATTGCGCTGCCTGAAGAAGGCCACACCCGGCCCGGCGAGGTCCTGTTCGGAACTGACTCACACACCTGCACCGCGGGCGCTTTCGGCGAATTCGCGACCGGCATCGGCAACACCGACGCGGGTTTTATCCTGGGCACCGGCAAGCTGTGGGTCAAAGTGCCGGAAACCATGCGCTTTGTTTTCGACGGCCCTCTGCCGCCTTACCTGATGGCCAAGGACCTGATTCTTCATATCATCGGCGACATCGGCGTCGACGGTGCCATCTACCGCGCCATGGAATTCGCGGGCGACGGTGTGCTCTCGCTCAACATCGAAGAGCGCATGACGCTCTGCAACATGGTCATCGAAGCCGGCGGCAAGAACGGCGTGATCGAGCCTGACCAGGTTACCGTGGACTTCGTGAAATCCAAGACGAACAAGCCTTTCCAGACCGTGAAGAACGACGCGGGCGCGAAATACTTCGTTGAAAAAGTCTACAAGACCAAGGACCTTGAACCGGTCGTCGCCAAGCCCCATTCTCCGGACAACAAGGCGCTGGTTCGCGAAGTCGAAGGCACGCCCCTTGACCGCGCTTACGTCGGCTCCTGCACCGGCGGCAAGATCACGGACTTCATTGCCGCGGCCAAAATTCTTAACGGCCGCAAATCCAAGATCGACCTGTTCATTGTCCCTGCCACGACCGAAGTGGACAAGGCGCTGGACCGCGAAAAGATCGGCGCAAAAACGCTGCGTCAGATTTTCCTGGAAGCAGGCGGCCGCATCGGCGACGCATCCTGCGCCGCGTGTCTGGGCGGGCCGGTTGACACCTTCGGCCGCCTGAACAAGGCCGAGGTCTGCATTTCGACCACTAACCGTAATTTCCCGGGCCGCATGGGCTCGAAGCAGTCTTCGGTTTATCTTGCGTCTCCCTACACGGTCGCGGCCTCCGCGGTCGAAGGCAAGATCACCGATCCCCGCAAGTTCATTTAGGACCCGGCGGCAAATCCCAAAAAAGAAAGACAGGAAAGAAAATGCAGAACATTATCAAGGGCAAATGTTACGTGGTGGGCGATGACGTCGATACCGACCAGATCATTCCGGCGCAGCACCTGGCGCTCAGCCTGAGCATCCCGGAAGAACGCAAGATGTACGCGCGCTTCGCGCTTTCCGGCGTGCCTGAAAAAGGCCAGGGCCTTCCGCACGGCAAGATCCCGTTCGTGCGCGACGACAGCTTCGAGTCCGATTATAAGATCGTGATCGGCGGCAAGAACTTCGGCTGCGGTTCCTCCCGCGAACACGCTTCGTTCTGCATGCGCGAGGCCGGTGTGCAGGCCGTCATTGCGGAATTTTATTCGCGTATTTTCTTCCGCAACTCGGTTAACGGCGGCTATCTCATCCCGTTCGAGAGTCAGGAAAACCTTTCCAAAGTCTTCAAAACAGGCGATGACCTCGAAATCGACGTTCAGGGCCACAGCGTCAAGAACGTCAGCGGCGGGAAAACTTATCAACTGAAACCCATCGGCGAAGTGCTGCCGATCATTGAAGCCGGCGACGTTTTCAAATACGCCAAAGCGCAGGGGATGATCAAATAATGTATAAAATCACCGTATTTCCCGGCGACGGCATCGGCGTCGAAGTCGCGGAACAGGCCGTAAAGCTCATTCGGAAAATCGGCAAGAAGCACCACCTCGTTTTCGAAATCGAAGAAGGCCTGCTCGGCGGCTGCTCGATCGATAAGCACGGCGAACCCGTCACGCCCGAAAACCTGGAAAAAGCCAGGAAGGCCGACGCTGTTTTCCTCGGCGCGGTCGGCGGCCCCAAATGGGACCATGTCGAAACCGCGAAGCGCCCGGAAAAAGCCCTGCTCGCGCTGCGCAAGTCGCTGGACGTTTTCGCCAACCTCCGCCCTGTGAAGATGTTTCCGCAGCTGGTCAAGAATTCGCCGCTGCGTGAAGAAATCGTCAAGGGCGTAGACATGATCATTTTCCGCGAGCTGGTCAGCGGCATTTATTTCGGCCAGCCCCGCGGCGTCAAGAAGCTCGCGGACGGCACGGAAGAAGGCATCAACACGGAATATTATTCCACGCCGCAGATCGAGCGCATCGCGGTCAAGGCGTTTGAGTTCGCACGCAAGCGCCGCAGAAAAGTGACGTCGGTTGACAAGGCGAACGTGCTGGAATCCAGCCAGCTGTGGCGCAAGGTCGTGACCGAAGTGCATAAAAAATACCAGGACATCCAGCTCGACCACCGCTACGTGGACGACTGCGCCATGCAGCTTATTAAAAATCCGAGCCAGTTCGACGTGATGCTCACGACCAACCTGTTCGGAGACATCCTGAGCGACGAAGGCGCTATGGTCGCGGGCTCGATCGGCATGCTGCCGTCCGCCTCGATCGGCCTCGAGCACGCGCTGTACGAACCTGTGCACGGTTCCGCGCCCGACATTGCGGGCAAGGACCTGGCCAACCCGCTCGCTTCTATTATTTCCGTGGCGATGATGATGGAGCACAGCTTCAACCTCTTCGAAGTCGCTCAGTCGATCGAAAAGGCTGTCGAGAAAGTCCTGGCCTCCGGCTATCGCACCGCGGACATTTATTCCGAAGGCAACACCAAGGTCGGCTGCGCCAAGATGGGCGAGCTGGTGCTGGAGAACATCTAATGAAGAAATTCAACGTAGCGGTCGTGGGCGCCAAGGGCGCGGTCGGCCATGAAATCATCACGCTGCTCGAAAAGCGCAAGTTCCCGGTGGGCGAGTTCCGCCCGTTCGGTTCTGCGCGTTCCGCGGGCCAGACCGTGAAGTTCAACGGCAAGGACTACAAGATCCAGGAACTTAAAGCTCAGCCCGGAGAATTCAAGGGCGTGGACATCATCCTGTCCAGCCCGGGCGCATCTGTCAGCAAGCAGTTCTCGCAGCATGCCATCAAGGACGGCGCGCTGATCATCGACAACACCAGCGCGTTCCGCATGAACCCGGATGTTCCGCTGGTCGTGCCGGAAATCAACGGCGATGACATCTTCAAGCACAAGGGCATCATTGCGAACCCGAATTGCTCGGCCATTATCATGCTGATGGCGCTCGCTCCGCTGCACCGCAAGAACCCTGTGCGCCGCGTGCTGTGCGCCACGTACCAGGCTGTGAGCGGCGCCGGCGCGGTTGCTATGGAAGAATTGAAGGAGCAGACCGCCGAAGTGCTTGCGGGCAAGCCCGCGAC
>CAZMMY010000128.1:0-5829 GCA_964567495.1 uncultured bacterium | reverse complement strand
GGAGGACTCGTGATCCAGGTCGACAATAACAGCACCGCGCTCGGCAGCATCACGCTGGAGGTCACGGACGCGAACGGCAAGAAAGACTCCGTGCTCCTGGGCGGCCTGGAGAACTTCGGCCAGAAATATAAGATTCTTCCTGCAGCGTTCGATGAAGTCGACGTGACAAAAATCGCGACCTTTGCTTTCGTCTTCAAGGGCGCAGGCACGCGCCAGCTTTCGGTCGATTGGGGCAACTTCGCGTTCGTCCCGGACCTGCCTGCCGACGCGGCGAACCCCGCTGTGACGCCCCTCCCGGTCACCGGCACGGGGGAGAGGCCCGCGTTCACCGCCTTCGCTTCGCTGGACGGCAGCGACGTCACCGCGCCTACGACTTCGGCGGCGACCGGCCAGATTAATTTTACCAATCTGGTTGCCGCGACGTCTTTCGGCGGCGCTTTCATCAGCTACGACAATTTCGGCACGCCCGGCACGATCGAAACTATTAATCTTTCTTCTGTGTTTTCTGGCGGTATGGTCTTCGGCCTTCATAATAACAATACCGGAATGACTTCGGTCGAGCTGGAAGTCACTGACATCAACGGTAAGAAAGACAAGATCCGGCTGACGGGCATCACAAGTTCTGAAAAGCACTGGAAAGTCATGCCGTCTATTTTTGACGAAGTTGACCTGACGAAGATCCAGAGCATCGCGTTCGTCGCCACAGGGGGTGTTTCGGGCAAGTCGCTGACCGTCAACTGGGGCAATTTCGCTTACATACCGACCGTTAATTCGGATGCCTCAAACCCGGCGGTCACTCAGCTGCCGGCTAACGGGCTGGGCGCTTATCCTATCCTGACCGGTTTTGCCCGAGAGCTCCTTCCTAGCGGCCAGCCTGATTTCAGCGGCGCGTCGGTGACGCTGACGTCGCCGACCCAGGCGCGCATCGACCTGGACGTTTTTGGCGAAACTTCCTATGCGGGAGCTTTCGTTTCTTATGACAACCCTGCGACCCTGGGAACGCTTGAAAGCATCAATATTAATTCTCTTTTCTCCGGCGGCCTTGTGCTCGGGCTGGACAACGGCGGGACCGCTCTCAGCCAGGTCTATCTCGAAGTTACAGACAGCACGGGCAAAAAAGACAAAGTCCTTTTGAACGGTCTGACAGCCTCGCAGAAACGCTGGAAGGTCTTTCCTTCCGCCTTCGACGAAGTGAACACTTCGCAGATCACAGCCATCGCGCTTGTCGTCGAAAACGGCCCGAAAATCGACCAGGTCCTTAACGTCAACTGGGGCCATTTTGGTTTTACGCCCGGTATCGCAAGCGATCCCGCGAACCCCGCGCTTACGCCTGCGCCTGTTAACGGTCTTGGGACGAGGCCGGAATTCACCGGTTTCGCCAGTCAGGATTTTTCGAGCGGCGCAGTCACTATGAGTTCCTCCACAGTGGCCCGGATCGACTTGAATCTTTTTAACACGTCTTCCTTTGGCGGTGCGTTCATTTCTTATGACAACCCGGCGACCACGGGCACGCTCGAAAGCATCAATTTCAACAGCGCGTTTCCGTCCGGCCTCGTGCTGGGCCTCGACAACGGCGGCACCAACCTGACTTCCTTGACGCTGGAACTGACCGACGCATCCGGCCGCAGGGAAAAGGTCACGCTGACCGGTATCGCGGCAACGCAGAAGCGCTGGAAGATACTGGCTTCAAATTTCGAAGAAATCAACATGGGTGCGATCACGTCCATAGCGCTTGTGGCCGAAGGGCGCCAGAGCGGAAAGGTGCTGAACGTGAGCTGGGGCAATTTTTCATTTACACCGAAGCTCACCTCCGACCCGTTTTTCCCCGCGGTCACGCCCGCGCCGGTCGACAGCCTCGGGAACCGGCCCGTTTTCACCGGTTTCGCCAGCGAGGATTTCTCGAGCGCATCGGCGGCGGCGAGCTCGGTTTCACAGGCACGCGCCGACATGGTTCTTTTTAACACCGGTTCTTTCGGCGGCGCCTTCCTGAATTACGACAATCCGGCGACCACGAACCAGACCGAGTCCATTGACTTCACGTCCGCGTTTCCGTCGGGCATCGTGCTTGGCCTGGATGACGCGGGGACCGGGCTGTCGACCCTGGCGCTTGAACTGACCGATGCCGCGGGCAAAAAAGAAAAGGTCGTGCTTTCCGGAATCACTTCTTCCCAGAAGCGCTGGAAAATTCTTGTGAACCATTTCGAAGAGATCAATCTTTCCGTCATCAAAAGCATCGCCCTGGTGGCTGAAGGCCGCATCGGCGCCAAATCATTCAACGTGACTTGGGGGAATTTTGCTTTCACGCCTTCTGTCGCCAGCGACCCTTCCAACCCGGCGATCACCAAACTGCCCTCCACAAGCACGGGAGCGCGGCCTCAGCCTTTTGAATTCGTCAGCCAGGATTTCAGCAGCGCGGACCTGAATGTGACTTCGCTTACCGAGGCCGGCCTTGACCTGAGGCTTTTCAACACCGGCTCGTTCGGCGGGCTTTTCATTTCTTACGATAACGCCGCGACTACGAACACGACCGAAACGATCAATCTGAATTCCGTTTTCCCGTCGGGGCTCGTGCTTGCGCTCAATAACGGCGGAAGTTCGCTGGCTGAACTGGAATTCGAAGTCACGGACAGCCTTAACCGCAAAGATGTGGTCAAGATTACGGGCATTACTTCCAGCTTCAAGCGCTGGAAAATCCCGGCATCCCTGTTCGACGGCGTCGACGTAACCCAGATCAAAACCCTTTCGCTGGTTGTCAAAGGAAGGATGCCTTCTGGTATCGTGAATGTCAGCTGGGGGGATTTTGCTTACGTCCCGCAGATTTCAAGCGACCCTTCGAACCCCGCAATCACGCGTCTACCCGTGACCAGTACCGGCCGCGCTCCCGTGCTCAACGGCTTCGCCAGCGCAGTGAACTCTTCGGGCGGGCCGGACTACAGCGACGTGGATGTGAGCGTCACCTCGAGCACCGCAGCGCGGGTCGATTTCAACCTTTATAACGGCAGCTCTTTCGGCGGCGCGGCGCTCAGCTACGATAACCCGGCGACCACAAACGTAAAAGAGTCCATCAATCTGAATTCGCTTTTCGGCGGCGGCATGGTGCTCGAACTGAACAATGGCGGCTCGGCCATAAACTCCGTGGTGATCGAAATTACGGACGCGGACGGTAAGAAAGACAGCGTGGAGCTGGTCAATATCACCAGCCTCGCAAAAAAGTGGAAAATTCTGCCCGGTTCCTTCGATGAAATCGACACGACTCGGGTCGTTTCCATCGCTTTCGTGGTCAACGGCCGGGTCATCAACGGCATCCTCAATATCAACTGGGGCCTTTTCGATTATTTTCCAGAGATTTGATACGGCGCTGTTTCCGTTGTAGACTTATTTGTGCCGCCCATGCGGGGGAACGCCCCGCATAAATAACGGCGCCAGAGAAGGATGGAGACTCGTATGACCGAGCTGGAAAATGACGAAAAGCTCATAGTCGAAGCTCTCAGGCAGAACCCTCACGCTGTTCTCATTACGGATCTCGCGGGCGATATTGTCTACGCCAACCCCGGCTTTTGCAGTATGACCGGATTCAGCCTCGAAGAAGTAATAGGGAAGAACCCCAGAATTCTTTCTTACGGAAAAACCCCTCCGGAAATTTATCACAATCTTTGGCAGACTGTGCTTGCAGGAAACATCTGGCATGGCGAGCTGCTCAACAAGCGGAGGGACGGAGAAGGTTACTGGGAAGCGATCTCCATCGGACCGATACGCAATGCCTCCGGCAGCATCACTCATTTTGTAGGCATCTGGACCGACAGCACTCAGCGCAAGCGCCTCGAAGAAAAAGTCAATCGCGACCTCAAGCAGTTTCTCCACCAGTCTATTACCGACGAACTGACCGGCCGGCCCAACCGCCGGCATCTCCTTGCCGAGCTCGAGAAGGAAATCGAAAGAGCCCAGCGCTATGGCCGCCAGCTTGCCGGCATGATGCTCGATATCGATGACTTCAAGCAGATCAACGACCGCCACGGCCACCTGATCGGCGACCGGGTGCTGAGGACCTTCGCTTTTATCATCAGCAAAAGCATACGCAAGGTTGACATCCTGGGGCGCTACGGCGGAGATGAGTTCATGATCCTCCTGCCCGAGACAGCTCCCCAGACCGCGGAACTGGTCGCGGCCCGTATCCGTCAGAATCTTGAAATTTACCAGCGCGACGTTCTTCATGATTTCGGAAAGTCCACCGCAAGTATCGGGCTGGTTTCGTTTGCGCCCGGCATGGACAAGGCCGCTTTCATTGAACGGGCTGACCGCGCCATGATGAACGCAAAGCGCCTGGGCAAGAACCAGATATTCATAGGCTGAACCCGCTGTTTTCCCGGGATTTGATTCCGGGCCCGTTCTGTTATAGAATCCGCGCCATGCCCAACTTCCTTATGGGAATCTCAGTCTGGATTTACGCGCCCGTCCTCTGCGTTATCTGGTTTCTTTTTGCCTACACGGTAAAGGCCATTGTTTTCAAGCGCCTTGAGGCCTGGGCCGGCAGGACTCCCCAGGATTGGGATGACTTTCTGGTTTCCAGCCTCAAGCTGCCCGTCAAGATCCTGATCCTGAGCGCCGGTGTCCTTCTTCTGGAGAAGCTTCTTCCGCTGCCCCAGGCCGCGGACCGCGCCGCGTTCGCTACCGTCAAAGTTCTTGTTATTATTGCGCTCTTTATTTTCCTCGACCGGTTCGTTTGCCGGCTTTTGCGGCAATCTACCGGATTCGTCCGCGGCATCGACCTATCGGCCGGCCTCATACCCGGCCTTATCCGCTTTGTCATTTTGTCTTTTGGCTTCCTGGTACTGCTCGACGCGCTCGGTATTTCCATTACCCCGTTTGTGGCTTCGCTTGGCGTAGGTTCGCTCGCCGTCGCCCTGGGCCTGCAGGAGACGCTGGCGAATCTTTTCGCGGGATTGTACATTCTCGCCGACCAGCCGATCCGCAAAGGCGATTTTGTGCGTCTGGAAAGCGGGGAGGAGGGTTACGTCACCGACATCGGCTGGCGCAACACCCGGATACGCATGCTGCCGAATATCGCAGTCATAGTGCCGAACAATAAAATTATTTCCAGCATCGTCCGCAACTATTATCTACCGGATAAGGAACTCGCCGTCCTGGTGGAGGTGAGTGCGGCGTATTCGGCCGACCTGGAAAAGGTGGAGCGGATCACGATTGATGTGGCGCAGGAGGTGCAGAATAAAGTCGCGGGAGCGGTCGCGACTTTCGAGCCGTTTATCAGGTTCCACACTTACGCGGATTCGAGTATTAATTTCACGGTCATATTACGAGCCAGAGAGTTCGTTGACCAATATTTGCTTAAACACGAATTTATCAAGGCGTTGCACGTGCGCTTCCAAAAGGAAGGCGTCGCGTTTCCCTTTCCGACGCGGACAATCGATTTTTCCTGAGCCCCGCAGAATTTTCGCCGGTGTACGGCGGCTCCGCAGCTCCGTAAACCGAATCGCGATGTCAGGAGAGTACCTTAAATAACGCCTAGCGACCCCGAGTGCAAGATAAGCGTTGACTTGCATGAAAAGTAATCACAAAATATACCGGGTCCAGGGAAACCTGGAGGTTAAATTTTTTGATGGTCGGGCCGCCATCTGATCAAGCATGTTTTGCTTATCAGAGGACGGCCTTTTTCTTTTTTTTGTCGGCTGAGGCTGAATCGCTTTGATGAGCAATCTAGAGAAGGCGCAGCCCGACAATTATGATTCTTTCGATTATTTATCTCATCAGCGGTTTTCTGCTCCTTCTGAAGGGTGCAGATTGGCTGATTGAAGGTGCTTGCTCGATAGCTAA
>CAZMMY010000127.1:5601-5830 GCA_964567495.1 uncultured bacterium | reverse complement strand
TGGATGCCCGTGGATTTATATGTGGGCGGCGCGGAGCACGCGGTGCTGCACCTGCTTTATTCGCGTTTCTGGCACAAGGTGCTTTATGACTGCGGCGTTGTAAAAACCAAGGAGCCTTTCCACAAACTCGTGAACCAGGGCATGATCCTGGGCGAGGACAACCAGAAAATGTCCAAGTCACGCGGCAACGTTGTGAACCCTGACGATATGGTCGACCGCTACGGCGCCG
>CAZMMY010000127.1:0-5591 GCA_964567495.1 uncultured bacterium | reverse complement strand
ACAGCCTGCGCTTGTACGAAATGTTCATGGGCCCGCTGGAAATGACGAAGCCCTGGTCCAGCACTGGCGTGGAAGGCGTGCACAGATTTCTGGCACGCGTGTGGCGTTTATACATCACGCCCGAGAATGAGCTGCAGAAAAACATTGTCAAAAGGGAAGCCGTGCCCGCAGAATTAAAGCGGCTCCACCAGACTATTAAAAAAGTGGGCGACGACGTCGAGGCCATCAAGCTGAACACCGCAATCTCGGCCCTGATGGTGTTCGTCAACGAGACCCTGAAAGACCAGGACCATGCCTGGGAAATCATGGAAAAGTTTCTTCTTCTGCTGGCGCCTTTCGCGCCCCACCTGGCGGAGGAGCTGTGGCAGCGGATGAGCCATTCTGCCAGCCTTTCCCATGAAAAATGGCCCGTATATAAGGAAGAGCACCTGGTCGAGGATGAGGTCGAAATGGCCGTCCTGATCGGCGGCAAAGTCAGGGGCAAGATCCGGGTGGCAAACGGCACCCCGGAGGCCGCCATGCGCGAGGCCGCTCTGGCCGACGAAAAAGTTAAGCCATGGACGGACGGCAAGGAAGTTGTTAAAGTAATAGTGGTTCCAGGCCGTACCATCAACATCGTCGTTAAATAATAATCTGTGCTCTGCACGGAAATTTGTGCACCTACTTTCATTTGCCGATGAAAAAAGTCCAGATCAGGAAGAATGAAATCTACATCGGAAACAAGGCAGTCTCGCTTGTTTCAGGCGAGGTTCATTACTGGCGCCTGAATCCGAGCTATTGGAAAGAAGTTCTGGACCGGGTCCGCGAGATGGGGCTCAAGACCATCGCGACCTATATTCCCTGGGACTACCACGAATACAAACGCGGCAAGTTTGATTTCACCGGCCAGACAGATCAGACCCGCAACCTTAAAGCTTTCCTCGATTTAACCCGCCGCGAAAAATTCTGGGTCATCATCCGCCCCGGGCCCTACATTTACAGCGAGTGGCCCAACGAAGGCGCGCCCGCTTACGCTTACAAAAACCACCGCCTGCATCCGACCTTCCAGGCGCAGGCCATGAATTACCTGGAGCGCGTGGTCAAGGTGCTTAAGCCCTATTTCGCCTCGCGCAAGGGCGGACACATCATCATGCTGCAGTCCGACAACGAAATCGACCCGTGGCCGGATGTGTTCGGTCACCAGTACGGCCTGGACAAAAAGCCCGGCATGTTCCAGGACTTCCTTAAAGACCTCTATAACGGCGACCTTGCGGACCTGAACGAAAGCTGGGGCACGAATTATTCCTCGTTCCAGGAAGCGGGGCCTTTCATCGCGACCATGCTTTCCGGAGAAACCGGCCTGCCGCTCAAAGGCGACAAGGAGCTTAAGCGCAACATCGATTATCTTCGCTTCAAATATTTCTATTCCCGTAAAGTCGCAGAGTGGGGCGTGCAGGCCTACCGAAGGCTCGGCGTGGACATTCCCATTTACCTGAACCTTTACCCGTTCTTCTATGCGCACGACTGGAGCGAGATGCAGGCCGCTTCCGACATGGTCGGCGTGGACCTTTATCCCTCGAGCGAGCTCGCGGAAGACGCTTTCGAACAGCGCAAGTTTATCGACAAAATCCGTTATCTGCGGAGCGTGTCTTCGGTTTCCTATATCGCGGAATTTGCTGCGGGTGTGTGGCATGCCCGCCATTACGAGACCGGCGTCCTGACGCCCAACCATTACCGCCTTCTGACGCTGTCCGCGCTTCTGGGCGGGGTCAAGGGCTGGAACTGGTACATGCTGGTTAACCGCGACAACTGGTACATGTCTCCGATTAACGAGTGGGGCCGGGTGCGCGGCGAGCTTTATGAAGTCTTCAAGCAGATGGTCCGCATCTTCAATGAAATTCATCCGCCTTCGCTCTCGGGCATCGCGGACGTCGCGGTCACTTTCAACCCCATCCAGTACGCAGCCAGGACATTCAGCCATACCGGTTCGATCCTGAGCTCGCTCTATGAGTCCGACGTTAACTACGAACTTTGGGACCCGCGCACGGGCAAGTGCGGCAAGAAATTCCTTTTCTATTCAGGCAACCAGTGGCTGGATGCGCGCGCGCACCAGAACCTGCGCCGCTTTGTGGAAGATGGCGGCACTCTGGTGGCGTTCCGCAATTTCCCGCGCAAGGACGACCGCTTCATGCCGTGCGACGTCATCGGTTTCGAGGAGCCGCGCAGCACGCTCTTTGAATTCAAACGCCAGTTTAAAATCAAGCTCGACAAGGACAGGCCTGAAATCCCGATCATCAGCTCCGTCTACACTTTTTCGGAAGACGTCGAAGGCAAGCAGATCACCGCGGACTTCGGCGCTTACGGCAAGAATGTGATCGGTTATATCAAGAAAATCGGCAAGGGCAGGATTATCCATCTGGGCTTTGAACCGACCCGCGAACTGGTTATGGAGATCCTGAATTACCTGAAAGTGCCTCTGGCGACGTACTCGGTGACCCGCGACATCCATACAGCTCTCTATAAAAGAGGGAATGTCCATTACCTGATTGCCGTCAATAACGGCGATGAGGACAAGTCCGCCAGCATCTACATGCCTGCCCTGACCGTCAAGCGCGGCAAAATGAAGGTCTATGACCTCGTCACGGGTAAGCGGGAAGTCTGCTCCTACGAGCGCCGCAAACCCTTTACCTGCGAAATTCCCCGCAAGGACGGCAAAGTTTTCGAGTTTAAGGCTTAAGCCGCCGGGCTTTTTCCTTCCTCCGGATAATCCTTCTTAAATTCAATTCGTTACGCCTGCAGCGGGCCTTTCTGCCTTGCCGCGCCCTCAATGGCTTCAGATTTCGGGAAAGACCAGGGCCTGTTTGGTCGAAAGCTAATGCTTTCGACAGGCTTGCCGAAACTCGATGTTTCGGTCTTTGCTCCCGGGAATCCTCGCCAATGCCCGCTTTGCGGGCCGGCGTCTCCCGGCAGCACAGGCCAAAAGGCCCCGGGCCGAGCGGTAACGAAGCGCTGCAGGCTTGTCCTTAAGGAATCGGGGATATGGCCGATAAAGTTTGCAAGGCCATGTACGAATCCTTCTTCGGTTTAAAAGAGACTCCGTTCAACGTGACGCCGGACCCCCGGTTCATGTACCTCAGCAAGCACCATCAGGACGCGCTTTCATCCCTCTTGTACGGCATCCAGACCCGCCGCGGTTTCTTCCAGCTTTCTGGTGAAATCGGCGCGGGTAAAACCACCCTCTGCCGCATGCTGCTCGGTAAAATGGCGGAAGGCAAGGTTCACACTTCGCTGGTCATTAATCCAAAACTTTCAGAATTTGAACTGCTCCAGTGCATTGTGGAAGATTTCGGCATCCAGCCGAAAGGCAAGAAAAAGAAAAATTATTTCGACGCGCTTAACGCGTTTCTGGTGGAAGAGGCCAGAAAAGGCTATAACGCGGTCGTCATCATCGACGAGGCGCAGCTCCTGACGCCGCGGGCTCTGGAGGCTGTGCGGCTGCTTTCCAATTTCGAAACAACTACGGCCAAGCTGCTTCAGATTGTGCTGGCCGGCCAGCCGGAACTCAAAGAACTGCTTAACCGCGAAGGCCTGGAGCAGCTCCGGCAGAGGATCACGATCCGCTGCCATTTGCCTGAGCTTTCACGCGAAGAAACCGGCAATTACATTGAACACCGCATGCTGGTTGCGGGCGCGAGGGGCAATTTTTTTACCTCGGGCGCGCTTGATATGATTTATCAGCTTTCTTCCGGCATTCCGCGCATTATCAACGTGCTTGCAGACCGCGCGCTTCTGACCGCGTATACCCAGAACATCCGCCTGGTGGAGGCTGCCATGGTCGAATACGCGCATAACGACGTCCTTGGAGCAGCGGCGTGAGCCTGATCCAGGAAGCCCTTCAGAAAGCCGCCAAGGTCAACGCTCCGGACGCATTGGATCAGATTCCGCCTCCTTTCACTCCGCCTTCGGCTCCGCAGAAAAAAATGACGGCGGAGAAAAAAGTAAGCAAACCCGCATTCAAATTCGAGAATCCTCTCAGCAGGCTGAAGGACGTCAAAATTCCCAGGATCCCGAGCAGAATATTGATGGCTGCGCTGGTTACGGCAGCCGGCGCATGGCTGATTTTCTGCATCACCTGGTTTCCTAAAAAACAGGCTAGTGCGCCCGTTCCGGCGCGCGTCATGGCCGCAGGGCTTTCTTCGGCATATCAGCCGGCTCCGCCCGCGTCCGCTTTCCGGCTTTCGGGCATCACCGAGCAGAAGACCGGCAATCTGGCGCTGATCAACGATCAGGTCGTTGGCGTGGGCGACCGCCTCAAGGAAAAGGCCTTCGTGAAAGAGATCCACAGCAAGACCGTGGTCCTGGACCTTAACGGCCGCGAGATTACGCTTAAAATTTAGTTTTCCGCAGACCGCGATAAACTCCGTAGATTTCCCTTCCTGAATTTCCATTCAATGTAATTGGGCCATGGCCGGGACGGGTTAAGTTAAATCTGTCCTGTCTGTGAGCTTTAATGGGCAGAGGCTCCGTCCTTAGTCCTTGCAGAAGCCGGAGCCCGTACGCTCGCGGACAGGACAAAAAGGCCCCGCGCCCAGCGGCAACGGATTATTGCGATGAATATGTCCGAAAAGCTTATCGCCGTCTGCTAAAAACAAAAAAGCGAAGCAGGCATTTTTCTATCCTTTACTTTCATTTTAATCCTCCTATAATTCATAACACTTCATATTGTTCTTTTAAATGAATCAGGTGCCCGGGCCTGTGCCTGGGCTTAATAGAGAAGCGAGATCCCCGAAAGAGGGGGAGACTCCGCGGTGCCGCCGCTGTCGGCAAGAACGAACGCGATCAGCCACTGTCCATACCCGCCGGGTAGGATGGGAAGGCCGCTAGTAGGACGCTTGCCTAGCCAGAAGAACTGCCTGATCCAAAATTCTCCGAGCAGAGAGCAAGCGAACAGTACCCCTGACGCAGTCTCTCTCTCCGAGGCCGAAAGGGGTTTTTTTATGTCCGGGAACGAGCGATTTCTGACTGTTTCGAAGTTTTTTGTCTTATTTTTTTTGGCTTTCCAGATTTCTGCGTCCGCGGCATCTATTGAAAATGAAGAGCCCTTCAGCCCCGATCAGAAGGCAGGGACTTCCAAAGCTCCGGTCACGACCCTTGTAGCTGCGACCAGGAGGGAAGTGCCTATCGAAAAAGTTACCCGTGCAGTGACCGTCATTACGCGCGAGGAAATCGAAAAAAGCGGCAAAATCTATCTGATGGACCTCCTCCGGGGCGTACCTGGCGTGACCGTCAACCAGCTTGGCTCCGTGGGCAGGCAGGCTGAAATTTCTATCCGCGGCCAGGGGCAGGAGTCGACGCTGGTCATGATCGACGGCGTGCAGGTGAACAATTCGAACCAGGGTATTCCCTCCATCCAGCACATCACTACCGCGGACATCGAACGCATCGAAATCATCCGAGGTCCGCAGAGCGTGCTCTACGGTGCGGATGCGGCGGGCGGCGTTATCAACATCGTAACCAGGGCCGACCGGCAGAAGGGCATTCACGGGGACGCGGAATTCCAGTACGGCACTTACGAAACATTTTATGAAGAAGCCGGCCTGCACGGAGGCACC
>CAZMMY010000126.1:0-5838 GCA_964567495.1 uncultured bacterium | reverse complement strand
CTCCGAAGGCGGCTGGATGGAAGGCCGCATCAAGAACCAGAAAGGCGAGGCGGCGCGCGCGCGGTTTCTGCTGATGACCGTCGGGCACCTGCTCCCTGGCGAAACCAAACCCGTTACATTTCATGAGGCGTTTATGAACCATTTCAAAATCCGCGAGAAGGTGAAGGCGTGAGCGTCCGCCGCGTTGCCGTAACGGGCCTCGGCCTCGTCACCCCCTGCGGGCAGGGCTGGCAGGCATACTGGGATGCTGTCGCCCACGGGCAGTCCCGCATTGGTTACCTTTCGACCTTTTCTCCCATGCCGGACACCCCGACACGCCATGCCGGCGAAATCAAAAACTTTGACCCTTCCGAATTCATCAAGCAGCGCAAATCCCTGAAAGTCATGTCGCGTGAAATCCAGCTCGCGGTTGCGGCCAGCATCCTCGCGGTGCAGGACTCGGGGATTAAGCTCGAAGAAACCGATCGCACGCGCTTCGGCATTTCGCTGGGCACGGGCATTATCAACAACGACCTCGACGAAATGGGCGCGGGCATCAAGACGGCGATTGGCGAGGACGGGAAATTTTCGATGAACAAGTTCGGCGCTGAAGGTATCCGCGCGCTGTTCCCGCTCTGGTTCCTGAAATACCTGCCGAACATGCCTGCGTGCCATATTTCCATCGCGCATGGGCTTCAGGGGCCCAGCAACACGGTCACTACGTCGTCGACTGCGGGTGTCCAGGCCATCGGCGAAGCTCTCAAAGTCATTCAGCGCGGCGACGCGGACCTTATGATTGCAGGCAGCACGGATTCCAAGCTGAATGCCATGGGTATTTCCCGCTTCGAACTTCTCGGTCTTCTTTCCACCCGCGAGGGTAATCCTGAAACCGCTTACCGCCCGTTCGACAAGGCCCACGACGGCCTGGTGCTGGGGGAAGGCGCGGGCCTCGTGATTATGGAAGAGTGGGAACATGCCAAAAAACGCGGCGCCCGGATTTACGGCGAAGTGCTGGGCTACGGCTCCGCATCTGAATTCAACCACGACCATAACGCCAAGGAAGACATCAACGGCAAACGCTATGCCATGACCCGGGCGATGGTCGACGCGCAGGTCAACTCCGGTGAAATCGACATGCTGATAACGAATGGCAGCGGTGTTCCGCAGGAAGATATTACCGAAGCTCGCGCGGTCAGCTCGGTTTTTGAAAACTCTCTCAAACATCTCCGTGTTACGGGCGTGAAGCCCATCACCGGGCATCTGGTTTATGGTTCGGGCGGCGTGGAGTTCAGCGCGGCAGCCCTGGCGCTGCATGAAGGCCTTGTGCCGCCGCTCGCGAATTTCGAGACGCCCGATCCCGATTGCGACCTTCCGTTCGTGCGCAAGGCCGAGCGCGCTCCGATCCGCAGGCTTCTTTTGAACTCGTTCGGTTTCGGCGGGCAGAACGCCTCGCTGGTTTTGAGGAAGGCATGAGCCGCCGCGTCGTCGTCACGGGCATCGGGGCGGTTTCGCCGCTCGGCCTGAGCGTGCGCGAAACCTGGTCCGGACTGCTGACCGGCCGTTCAGGTATCAACAAGATCAGTATTTTCGACGCCAGCGACTTCCCGACCAAGATCGCGGGTGAGGTCAAGGATTTCAATTTCGGCAAGTGGCTCAAGCGCGACCCCGCGCTCCAGCACGCAAGCCGCAGCACGTTTTTCGCCCTTCAGGCGGCTGAAGAAGCCTTTCACGATTCCTACCTGCGCCCGTTCAATATCGATCCCGAGCGTTTCGGTATTTATTTCGGGGCCGGGGACAGCGGTATCGACTTCGGTGACTTTGTCGAGACCATGAGCCATTCCTGGAACGGAGGCTCTTCGGTCGACAAGTCCCGCTACATTCACAACGCTAACCGCCATATGACCGGCCTGAAAGAACTTGAAGCCCAGCCGTTCATGACGGTTTCGCACCTTTCGCGCCGTTTCGATATCCGCGGGCCGGTTTCCAACTGCCTGACGGCGTGTGCGGCTTCCTCGCAGGCCATAGGCGAGGCCTATGAATGGATCCGCCGCGGTGATACCGACCTCGTCATGTCGGGCGGTTCGCATTCCATGATTTATCCGCTGGGCGTCGCGGGTTTCAGCCTGCTGACCGCGCTTTCCACGCGCAACAATGAGCCCGAAAAATCCTCGCGACCGTTCGACAAGAACCGCGACGGGTTCGTTCTGGGCGAAGGCGCGGGAGTAGTCATCCTTGAAGAAATGACGCATGCCCAGAAGCGCAACGCCCGCATCTACGGCGAAATTGTGGGTTACGGTTCGACTGCGGACGCTTATCGCATGACAGACATGGACCCTGAAGGCCGCGGCGCCTGCCGGGCTATGGAGATTGCCATGGAAAAGGGAAACCTTCTTCCCGAAGACGTTGATTACGTTAATGCACATGGCACTGCCACGCATGTCAATGACGCCATCGAAACTCTTGTAATCAAAAAAGCGCTGGGTCAGCACGCATACAAGACCCCGGTCAGTTCTATTAAGTCCATGCTTGGCCACATGATCGCCGCGGCGGGGGTGGTTGAAATGATCGCCTGCCTGCTTGCGATGCGCGACAGGCTGATTCCCCCGACCATCAATTATGAAGAGCCGGATCCGGACTGCGACCTGGATTATGTTCCAAACCATGCGCGGGAAGCGGACGTAAACGTAGCGTTATCCAACTCATTCGGATTCGGAGGCCAGAACATATGCCTGGCAATGAAGCGTTATGACAGCTAAAAACCTTTTTATCACCGGAGTGACCGGAACCCTCGGAAAAGAATTCGTGCGCGACATCCTTCTGAACGGGGACGAGAAGCTTTACGTTCTGGTGCGCCGTACGCCGCGCCTGTCCCACTGGGACCGCATGCGCAAAATCCTCGCCGGTTTCGGCCTGGAAAAAGAACTGGCCACGCGCGTCGAAGTCCTGAACGGGGACATCACGCTCCCGAACCTGGGCCTTTCGGAAGAAGACATTGAAATGCTCAGAGGCCGGATTGACGAATTTTTCCACATTGCGGCCCTGACCGCGCTGAACGGCAGCGAGGAAGACTGTAATAAAATCAATTATGGCGGCACGGTCGAGGCGCTCAAGATGGCGTGGGACTTCCGCAGGAACGGGAAGCTCAAACGCTTCTTTTATTTTTCTACGGCCTATGCTTCCGGCAGCAGGCAGGTTTTTCACGCGCCGGAAGACAGCCTGCCTTCGCACATGGCGCACGCCAATTTCTATGAATCGAGCAAATACAAGTCGGAGACCGAAGTCCGGAAGGCCATGAAAGACGGGCTCCCGGTCACGATTTTCCGCCCCAGTATCGTGGTGGGGGACTCGAAGACGGGTGAGGTTTCTGAGTTTAACGTAATCTATCCGTTCATGAAGCTTTTCGCGCACGGCATTATTTCCACGCTGCCCACGCGTCCCGAGAATTCGTTCAACATCGTGCCTATTGATTTCGTGATCCGCGCCAGCCGCGCCATTTCACAGCAGCCTGATTCCGTAGGCAAGACCTTCCATCTGGTCAGCCCCGCGCCGCCGACCATCGGAATGCTTCTGCATATCAAAGACACCGACTATCCAGACGTTCCGCCCATCAAAATCGTGCCGCCCGAATCGTTCAAGAAGGAAAACCTCGACCCCCTGGGCCAGACGGTATATTCCATGCTCGAGCCCTACCTTGGCTACCTGAACGGCGGGCTCACCTTTGATATTAAAAACACCGAGAAAGCGCTGGAAGGCACGGAGATTGATTTCGTCACGACCGACGAAAGCTTTCTGCGCGTCCTGCTTGGCTACGCGGTCAACGCGGGCTATCTGGTGGTCCAGTAAATGGAAACCGCTTTCACTCCCTCTCAGGAAGAAGAAGTCCTGGCCAAGTTCAGGAGTGAAAATCCAGACCTGTTCGAAAAAGACGATCTTAAGCTTTACGTCCACTTGGCTTTAGTCGGTTCTCTCCTGGTCATCTCGACCGCGCTTACCGTCATGGTCCCGTTCGTCATCCTTAAAATCCCTTTTGGAGCTGTCAGCGCGTTCCTTTGGTTCTGTTTCATCAATGTGACCATCCATCACCATCATCCGCACCATAATCCGGCCCAGGGAGACACCGCCAGGAAGATCCTGGACGTGCTTTACCAGATTGCGGTTCCGAACGGCCCCAAGCGGCGCAACCGCTATACCCGCGCGCACCTTAACCATCACGCCCGGCCCTTTCACGAAAGCGACGTCGACCATCACTACGGCACCGCGCGCTATCTGGAAACCAAAAAGAAGGGGACGCTGGCCCAGATCCTTTATTTTCTCGAGCTGACTTTTGTGGGCGGACATGTGCCCGGCTGGGACGACGACCGTTATATGAATACTGTTCCGATGGAAAAATGGAACCAGGAAGATTACGTCAAGATGAAGGACGAGGAAGTCCGCAAGGCGCGCATCACGGCGCTCTGGCAGTGGGGAGCTTTCCTCCTGGCGGCACGGTTTCTTCCCTGGCTGGCGTGGGGATGGGCTTTCCCGATGCTGCTGGTGAAAAACTGGGCCCATTATCTGGGCCAGTTTCAGCATTACGATCCGCGATTCATCGACGGTTCGCAGAGCATCTGGCGCAGGACCAAGACCTACCGGTTCTCCTCGTTCCTGAATTATCTGACGGGCGGGGAGATCAGCGGCCACTTCCTCCATCATCTCTTCCCCGAAATGCCGTATTACAATGTCGAGACGGCGCGGATGCGGATGGCTAAAGACCCCGAATTATCCAAATCTTTTCTGATCTACTAAGTCAAAATCTGCTGGTCCCGCCTGATTTACTAGAAAATCTCTACCCGCCGCGCTTTTTTCCAGCCGTAGATCAAAACTTCCGTTGAAGTGCTGTGGGCCACGCGGCCTTTTTTGTCCAGCCCGATTGCGCCCATCCGGTGCCCGCGTTTTTTAACCTCGGAAAAAGTTTTCCTGAAAGCCGCCTCCAGTGTCATGCCGTCAGAAACCCGGGCCGCTATTTTCACCGCCAGGCCCTGGTCCATGATTTCCTCGCCTTTGCCGGTGGCGGAAACGGCTGAAAAGCCGTCCGCATAGGTTGAAACAGGCATTCCGCTGTCGCTGACACGGCCCGGCATTTCGAAGCCGCGTCCTCCCGTCGAGGTGGCGGCCGCGAGCCTTCCTTTTGAATCCAGCGCACAGGCGCCGACGGTGTCGCTCTTTTTCGTCTTTTTCTTCCAGCGCAGGATGGCTTCTTTTGTGCGCGGGTCCCCGGTTTTCAGGCCTTTCTTTTTTGCGAACAGGAAAGCTTCATGACCATTGAGAACGCGGTCTTTTTCTTTCTGGAGCAGGCGGGCAATTTCAATGGGGTTCGGCATGTTCTGAACGTTGACCACGCCTGAGAAGCGGAGCCTCGGGCCGTCCATAAGGGCCGCGCTCAGGCGCGCCCTGCCGTCTTTCTGAAGCATGGAGCCCGTCCCCGCGTTGAAAAGAGGGCTGTCTTCGAGCATGCGGACGGCATGGATAACGGCGGCCATTGCGCTGCCGCGAAGGAGCGTCTTATGGGCTTTGAACAGGATTTTGCGGACGGCCTGGCGGATTCTGTTTCTCTGCCCGGGCGGTAAGGAGCGGCCCGCGCCGCCGTGAATGATCAGAACGGGAGCGATTTTCATGCAGCCAGCATAGCATGCCGGCAAAGATTACTTAAGTTTTTCCAGGCCCTTGAGCTTCTCGAGCGGGAGCGCGGATGCGGAGAACTTCTGGCGGTCGAGCGCGAACCTCAGACCGTCTTTGAGCATCTCCCGGCTTTCCGGCCCCAGTTTTTCGTAAAATTCATTCCACTGCCATACTATGGGGGAGCTGGCATAAAACACGTGT
>CAZMMY010000125.1:0-5874 GCA_964567495.1 uncultured bacterium | reverse complement strand
CCACTCCGGCAGCGAAACCTCAGCCGGCCGCTGCGGGCCAGGCAACACCTGACCGGAACCGGGAGCGGGCCTGAAAGCTCCGCCGTCGGGCCGGGGCAATAGCAGCGGGGAGACCAGGGCCATGACGATCGTGAGGACCATGGCGAGAGCCCCAGCCAGGATCGCTTTGCGCCGCTCTTTCACAAATTGATAAAAACGCTGCATGAACCGGCTCTTTTTGATTTCCCCGGGTTTCTTTTGAGTTTCAAGCGACAGGTCCACACCTTTAATCTGGCTGTCAAACGCTTCGAGCACGCCGAGGATCCAGGAGAGGCTTTCCCCCTTGTGCTGTTTGTATGCTGCGGCATCAATCAGAATTACGGGCTTGCCGCCAAGAACGGTCCATACTGCAGCGCGCCCCGTTTTACCGCGCAGGTCCCAGTCCGCCAGATAAACCGGAACGTCCGCCAGGCCCGGCACTGCGGCCGCGATGTCCGGCGCGGCGTCGGCGGTCACGAGTCCTGCCTCGCTGGTGAAAACGCCGAAATCGAAATCCATCAGCAGCGGGTCCAGGGGCGTGAACTTGTCGTTATCAAGCTCCTCGACTCCGGCGGAGACTTTGACTTAAATGACGTTAGGCACGAGGATGAATTTTTCGCCGCGGTCTCTCATGATTTCGAGGTAGCGCTGCGTCCGCTCCTTGAGATACTCCATAAGGATGCCCACCGCGCGGTCGTTGTTTCGGATGCCGCGCACCAGGATGGCCAGAGAGTTGATCTGCGCGATGCGGTTGGCCGCGGGCTTGTCTGGTTCGGTCAATGCGGTGATCACGGCTTTAATTTCGGCGATGGCTTTGTCGTCGTATTCGACCAGGCTCCAGGAAACGGGCGAAGAGGTACCCGCGGAAAGGTCGATGATCAGCTCGGAAACCAGGTTCAAGCGCCGGTCTTCGTTTTTATGGACTTCGACCTGGTGACCGTTGATCCACGCTTCAGCCAGCGTCACCTCTGAAATCGCGGGGTTGGTAAAACGGCGGACGTTGGCCGGCGACCGAGTACCGCCTCCGGCGCCGCCCTGTCCGTTCCTGCCTCGCGAAACCAGAAGATAATTTTCGAAAACGTCTTTGACGTCCATACCAAGGCCCGTGTCCCGCACGGTGTAGCCCGCCGCGTCGACCTGGACCTCGACGCTGTATTCCGGGTTGCCGACCACGCCGATGCCGGCCGGATACGTTTCATATTCCTGCGGGCGGTTGACGACCTCTCCGTTGACTTTGACCGCGACCGCGGTATTGACGCGGAGTTTCCGCTGAAGCATTTCCACGCGTTCCTGCTGTGCTTTGACGTCGAGCTTTTTGTTAATCCTGACCGTGACACCCTGTTCGATCGAAGAATCGAACTCGAAGTAAACGCGGTAATCGCCGTACTGGTCTTTCCAGAAAAAGAAGCGGACGCCCTTGCCTTCCTGGCCGCGGGCTTCGACCGTCGCGAAATCCTCTTCCGTTTCCAGCTCGCCCAGCAGCTGCAGCGCGCCCTGGCCGTGGCGGCTCGAGCGGCGGTACGGGCCGCCCGTGCGCACGACGGTCCAGTCAATGGCGTTCTTGGCCAGCTCGTGGATGGCCTGTTCCTGGACGTTCTGGCCGGTGGCGTAATTGCCCATGTTTTTCTTGGCGGGCACGGCCGCGAGCGAAGAGAATTTCCCGCCGCGCTTGTTGGCCTCGGCCAGCAGGCCTTCGAAATCCCCGGCTCCAAGAGCCTCGTAAACTTCGCGGGGCATGTCCGCACCGCGAAGCATTTCGCTGATCGACATCAGCTTGGCCAGCGGATAGCTTTTCGCGCGGATTTCGGCGCTGAGGGGAGTGGTCCTCATTTCCGAGCGGAGCTCCTGCTTAACCGTGATGGCGTAAATGTCATCGCTGCCCGAAACAGTCAGCCGATCATCTTGCCTGAACCTCTCAAGCATGCGCGCGGACCTCTGTTGGGGACTTTCTTCCGTGCTGTCCATCGAGCGCAGCCGCTTCCTTGCGCCTTTCAGCAGCAGCATGATCAGGGCGCGATACATCAGGATCTGGGTCTTGACGCCGGCGACGTTAACGCCCTTGAGGTCGTATTCGTCCGGATAGAGATTAAAACTCGCGCTGCCCATCTTTACGTTCGTGACAGGGTCGAGAATCAGCAGCAGGCCGCGTTCATACTTGTAGTCGAAATCCTCATCCTGTTCTTCGTAAGAGATAAGCGCGAGATCGAAGGGCTGGTAAGTTCTCTCTGAGCCGCTTTTCCAGTCCACACTCTGATTTGCCATGCGGATGGTTCTTTCGTCCAGGTCCGCGTCGTATGTAATGATCTGTTCCACCTGGTATTTCGCTGTCGGGTGGATACGTCTTTCATTGATCACCAGCTGCTGTATGGTCTTCAGCCTGAGCTCTTCTTTGGCCGTACGCATCTCGGAACGCTTTCCCGCGAAAGCCTCTACCTCGTCGAGAATTTTCACCAGCGCCTCATTAGCCGAAACCTCGGGAAGCCCGCGGAGCAAATCGAACAATCCCCTGGCCTCTGCCATCAGCCGCGCGGTTTCCTCGCCGCTGGAATAATCGACAACCAGGTCGGCGGAAGCGCGTGAGGGCTCCACGAAAACCTTTTCCCATTCCATGACCTCCGGCCAGAGACTGAGCACACGGAGAGCGCTTTGGCCTGTTTCTGTTGTGTCGCGCAGGAGGCGGCGCAGGAAGCGCACCTGCCAGGGAGCGTCCATATACACTTTGAGCTTCGGAACGTCCGCGGGCAGCGCGGCCAGATAATCGGGATGAAGCACGTGCAGGCCGTCCATCGCCAGCCTTCCCTGCTCGGGCATTTTTACAGGCGGGTTCGGTGCGGTCTTGTTGAACAGCGGAGGCCGGAGCTGTACGGTCTCACCGGCAAGCAGGCGCCGGGCCGCTTCGGTCGCGGCTTCACGGTCGTAGGAAAGCAGATGGTCGAGCTGGCCAAGGCCTTCTTTTTTAAAGCGCTGGTCTTCAGGTTTAAGATAATTATCGACCGCGATACCGGCGAGGGGCAGGCCCGCGGCTCGCAGCAGCTCCAGCGCTTCGGTCTTACCCGCGGCCGAAGGCCCGCCGAGCAGGATGGCGCCGCCGGGCGGAACACTCTTCGCTCTCTCGATCAATTCCCGCATTTCGGAGCGCTTCTCGAGGCGTTTTCCAAACTCTCTGAGCGTGGCTGCGCCGCGGGCAAACTCTGCCTGCCTTTCGTAATAGCGCGCGGCGTTCCATGTAATATGCGGAGAAACATTCAGGTTCCTGAAAAGGCTTTCGTCCGTCCAGCCCAGTTCCGTGAACATCACCAGCCGGTCCAGAAACTCCATGTCGAACCGTTCCCTATTGTCTCTTAACGAGTACCTCCGGATATCTTCGGTATTGTATCCATACAGAACTGCGCTACGGAGCACTCCGGGCCGTTTTTCGACGTAAAGCACGAACGCCCGGAGTCCGTCAGCATGGTTCTTGAGCATGTCTTCTCCGCCAGGCGCGGCTCTGAATTCACGCAGCCAGCGGATGGCTTCGGCGCCTTCAGCTCCATCCTGCCTCAAAAAATTCTCAAGCGTCTCGGCCGCATCATCGCGTAAAAGCCAGCGGCCCGAAGCTTCAAGGTTGATGATGGTAACGCCGATTTTTTTCCGCCAGACGAGCACCAGAGGCAGCTTGGAGCTTATTTTAAATTGAAGCGGCACAATCGCGGCGTCACTCGGAGTTCCAGGGACAGCGAAGGCCGACAGGTCCCTTTGCGCTTCCTGAATTTTTTCCGCATACATGACCGGCTTTGCGCCGGCAACAACGGCGGCCAGTTCCGGTCCGCCGTCGTCTATAGCATTGAATAGTTCATCCAGGTCCTCACCCGTCACGCCGGCCTTAACCAGCTTTTCGATGAATTCTTCGTCAACGCTCTGGATCTTTTCGGAAATGCGCCGGATCCAGTCCCTGGTCATTTCCCGTCTGGCTTCCGTATGGCGGGGATGTTCGTCAAACCAGCGAAGATCATTGGCCATCTGTTCCTCTGAAAAATAATAGATGCGCCTCCTTGGCTCATAAATCATTCCGCTGACGTCGGGGACATCGCTGCCTGCGCGCCTGGCGCGCGCTAAATCCGGGGTGGTAATAATGTTCCATTTGAGCTGCTGCATCTCAAACCCCAAGGCCAGTTCGTTTAATTTGGAGGGCAAGCTCCCGCGAAATTCCGGCCCGTATGAAATTTTTATGACCCAGAATGTACCTGGCGTCCCCTCACCCTCCGCTCTTTTTACCTGCGAGATGCTTACCCCTTCCAATTTCCGGCCCTTTTCCATAAGCGACAGATAATCGTCGTTGGCGCCGCTCAAATGCACTGCCACAAGATTTGATTTTTCGTTGAGTTTCCCGAGAACGGTCGTGACGGGGAGTTCGACGATGACTTCCTGCTCAGTGACCTCGGTCTTTGAGACGAGAATATTTTTCGAGAACATCTGCAGCGCAAAATCGACAAGGATCGGGGGCGTAGATTTTCTAACATCTTCGCTGGTGACGTACCCCCTGGGTTGAACGCGCATTTCGGAACGCGGCCCGGCGGCAATCAATTCCGAAACGATCTGTTCTATAGAACGGGTTTCTGCCGGGTCTTTTTTGAACTCCGCCCAGAGCACATAAGACAGGCTGTTGTGTCCCTCGGACCAGGCGCTGCGATAATCAAACATGAGCCGGGCCAGTCGATAAGCGCGCGGGTAATCTCCGCCGCTGATTTCCACAAAGACTTCGGCCATGAACGCCGCGAAGTACTCTTCCCGCGCCGCGCTTTCACGCATCAGCTGCCTGAACATAGGCGCGACCAGAATGCGCTGGCTGAGCGAAAGATTGTCGACCGCAAAATCCTTCCTGGCTTTCGCTGAAGCCTCTTCCCAGAGCACGTTTTGCACGGATGACAGGTTAGCCCGCGCAAGCGCTTCCTGGACTCTGGTCTTGACCTCGGCGGTTGCCGCAAGGTCTTCCTCTTCCATGACGCGCAGCTTGCCAAGGGCTGCCCAGCCGCGGAACCACGGGCTGAGCGGGTTTGCGGGATTGTAAAGAAGATTGCGCGCGGTCTGCGCCGAGGTTTCGTAAATCCTCTGAGCCGGGCCCGCTGCGCGCGCAGGCGGATTCAGAGGGATCATGGTTTTGAAATAAAGGATGCGCGCCAGGTAGCGCACCGCCCACGCGATGGGAAGGTGCATCCATAAAAGCGGGATCCAGATGCCGAGGACGTAACCGATCAGGCCCAGCAGGAGGGTGTCATAAAGCATGCTTTCGAGAAATCCGGTCTGATCAATGCCGCCGTAGGAAATGAACCGCAGCAAGAGCATCAGCGGGTTCGTGAGCGAATCGATGCGCACCCTGCTAATCAGCTTCTGGTACTGAGCGGTCAGAGCCGCCTCGTCCATTTCCTTCGCCGCCTCGCTGCGCTTGAGAGTCCTCATGATTTCGAGAGCATCCGCCCGGGCGGTTTCTTCGTTATAAAAACGAGGATAGCGCGCAAGCAGGTTTGTCGAGGCGATGTCGACTTCGTAATTTTCCGCGTACGAAAGCGGGTAAACGTCCGCGCGCATTTCCGAGCGGCGCCCTTTCCGGATCAAGTAGACAGGGCTCAGCACCTCGTTCGGCACGACGGGTGCGTTGATCTCCGGGCTGAGATTCCAGACGGCCCCCTGGTCGAGCTTACCTTGAATCTGGGTCGACTGGATTCCGAGAAATCTTCCGTTCCGGCCCAGCTCCAGTGTAATGTCCATATAAGCTTCCGGCTTTTCCCGCAGGCCGATAATAGCGCCGTTCGAATCGATACGGAACCTGGCGCGCCCGCGCTGGAAGCTCCCGGTCCGTGAATCGTAAGTGTCATCGAG
>CAZMMY010000124.1:933-5878 GCA_964567495.1 uncultured bacterium | reverse complement strand
ATGGATGGTGTCCGGGATTTGAAGTTCATGATGGACGGACTTTTTGCGAAGCGGGGAGGAGACCCGGAATTGGCGTATTATCATGAGAAGCGCGCAGAGATTCTAGGTCGCCAGAGATCAGAAAAAACACAGGCTTTTGTCCAGGAGCTCAGTTTTAAATTGGCAGAAGATGAAACATTTCAATCGCTTTTCAGGAGTTTTATTGAAAGCTTTAGTGCTCAAAGCCCGGCTCTGGATATGTATTCCCTGATTAATTTACTCGCCGGTCCTCGAAAAGAAGGCGGCGCATCGAATGTGAACGAACAGCAAAGAACGGCTAAAAGACTGCAGCTTGCTCAGCAGATTCATGAACGGGCCGATTCCTTTGCTCGCGAAATTCTGGCCCGCTCGGAAGGTCGGAGTTTGGAGCCCGCGTCGAGAAGTACGCTCCGTGATGCGGCGGTCACGGTCGCGGAAAATAAAACGATGAATACGGCGCAGGCGTCGGAAGTAAAATCAAATTTTGAAATGCTTGGAAAAGACCGGCTTGCGGACCTTATGGAACAGGCTGTGGAAGAACATTACCGCAGCCTCGAGGGAACTCGGGACGCGGAAGAATTAGCAAATTCTCAGGCCGGAATGAACAGTCTGATCGATGTGGTCCGTTCGTTCGCGGGCGAAGCCACGGGTGAATTGCAATTAGTGATCGGTTTTGTTTTGAATTCCCAAATGGAACCGTCGTTTAAACAAACGCTTCTCAGAGTTCTCAGCGCGGACCCCCAGGTGAAGCGACTGGTCGCGAATGGAAAAATCGACGACATCGATCTTTTAAAACAGTTACGCGGACAGGGTGTTACGCTCCAGCCGGTCAATAATCTGAAGCAGCCCGTGGCGGCGTTCGATCAGTCCGGTGTTCCGATGGGCGTGATGGGAGCGGGGCAGGTGGATATGGCGGCCTTAAACGGCGCGTTCATTCCTTTCCAGGCCAACCTTGCGGGTCTTGAAAATGATCCGCTCGCGCGTGATTATGTGCAGATGCTGCAGCTGACGGCACTGATTGTTTCCGCCCGGCTCCTCGCGGTGAACCGTAACATGGTGCGCGGTGAACTCATTAAGGAATTAGGAAAAGTCGCCCAGTTCCGCAATGTGATTCAGTTTGAAAACGGCCTCTTCAGCATCAACGGCCGCAATGCCTGGATCAAAGGCCTCGAAATTGGCCGCGCTGCCCGCGCTAAAGCCGCCGCTGCCGCTTAAGCTTTCCGTCTTTTACTCCTGCCGCAAATCGTTCGAGACAGCTTTCCCGAAATCTGGTCTATTCTGGGCTCTGTTTTTAAGCCTTCCTTTTTCGGGGAGTTACCCAAGCGGCCAAAGGGGACAGACTGTAAATCTGTTGACTCCGGTCTTCAGTGGTTCGAATCCACTACTGCCCAGATTTAAAAAAGGGGGGGCGAAAACGCCCCCCCCATTTTTTTAAATATTAGCGGGGTATGTGGATTCAAACAGGAGGCCGAGTCCCCTCAAAAGAAGCTGCGACCTATGGAAGCAGCGACATCCGATGACGCTCGGCATCTGTGCGGGGGAAGGCTGGGAAAAGCTGTGCCCCTTCCTGGGCACGCCTGTCCCGCCCTCACCGTTTCCGTTTCTCAACAGCGGTTCTTAGCAGTAACCCTTCGGGCAGAAAAGCCGTTAAATACGGTATGCCTAAAATGTCCCCGCAGTCTCGTGCCATTGCCGCCGCCGCCATTCTTTACCTTGCGGTTTTTTCTTATTTCTCGATTCTCGCGCACCGCGGGCTGCAGACCCAGATGAACGACCTGGGAAGCATGGACCAATCAATCTGGCAGGCTTCCCGCGGGAACCTCTCAATGCCGCTTTCGAACCTGCCGGGAGGCGAAACGGCAAGCCGTCTGTCTGTCCACGCAAATTTTATTTTCTGGCTGATCGCAGTTTTCTACCGCCTCTGGCCCAACCCGGAATTTCTCCTTTTTCTCACAAGCCTTGCGTGCTGCCTTGCCGGGGCAGGGCTTTATTTTTTTTCCCGCAGGCATCTTGGTGAAAGCTGGTGGTCACTCGTGCCGCCGCTGGCCTTCTGGCTCAGCCCTATGGTGCATGATGCGAACCTCTTTGATTTTCACATTCTGACCGTTGCGGCCGCGATGATTGTCTGGAGTGCATGGGCATTCGAGGCAGGACGCTTGAAGACCGGGTGGATCTGCGCGGTACTGGCCATGTCCTGCAAGGAGGACATGCCCCTGGCTGTTTTTTTTCTCGGGACCTATCTGGCCTTGACCGGCCGCCGGAAGCAGGGCGGGCAGGTCATGCTGGCCGCCGCGCTTTATTCAGGCCTTCTGCTTTTGATGGCCCATTTCTATTTTCAGGAAGGGCGGCAGGTTGTTTCTGAGCTGGGCTACCGCTACAAACATCTTGGAAATACACCTGCGGAAATTTTGACTGCGGTATTCCGCAGGCCGGGCGAAGTGCTTTCACTTGTTTCTGCGCCGTCCCACATGCGTCTGCCGGTTTATTTTCTGCTTTCGGGCGGGCTCGCGGGCCTCACGGCCTGGCCTATGCTGCTTCTGCTCGCTCCGTCGCTTTTAGTCGGACTTTTGTCTTCGATTGCCTGGTCGACGCGCATCACCGGAACTTATTACTGGGTGGTTTCGGAAGCGGTTATCATCATGGCGTGCGTGATCGCGGCGGGTAAAAAGATCAAAGTCAGTCCGAAGAGTTTCAGCTGGCAGCTGGCTTATCTCGGTATCGCCACGATTATTTTTTCGCTCATCTTTTCACCGCTGCCTTACGGTTTGGGGGCTTCGTTCGCAAATTTCAGCCTGCCGCCGGAGCGCGCCGCCCTTCAGGAAGCCGCGAAGCTTGTGCCTGAAGAAGCCGAGCTTTGTGTGCAGAACAACCTGGGCCCGCATCTTTTTCACAGACCCTCGGTCCGGACTTTTCCGTCTCGCTGCAACATGAAGAAGGCGGAGTACGTCCTGGTTTTCCTGCGCTGCACAGGCGGCCCGGATTCTGGTTTCTTCGTTCGTACTTTTGACCTTGTGATTTTTCAGCGTCCGGTTGCGGATTATTTGAATGAGGTCGGAGCCCTGATGCAATCGCCGGAATGGGGCCTGATTTTCCAGAAAGACGGGTTTTATTTATTCAGGCGCGGCGCCCCGCAGCCTGCCGCGCCTGAAGCCGCGGCCAGGAAGTTCAGGGACGACGCAAGGCTCATGACCGAGGCGCGTGAGGCTGCCGCGAAAAACTACTTTAGCTGGTCGGCTTATTTGACCGCGCCGTACACATGGAAAGACGTGCTGCGTCTTTTAGGGTTTTGATTATTTAAAATCGATGCGCGCCATGACCCAGGGAAACGGCGCGGAAAACGCGCGGATTTCTCCATAAGGCGCCAGCAGGCGGCGGAACGAAGCGGTGCCCCAGTGCTGGATGTGTTCCGGGTCGTTGCCCAGCCGTCTCAGGTTCTTGCCTCGAAGAAAATTTGCGGTCTGGAACCAGGGCTCATGCGGCACGCTGATCAAGGCCGAACGGCCCACGCGTGCCGCCTCTTTTAATGCTTCTTCCGGCCTCTCCAGATGTTCCAGCACTTCAAGCAGCAGGACGCACTCAAACGCCTTCGCCGTAAAGGGCAGAGAATAAACGGAGGCTCGGCGCAGGTCCACACCTGCCAGCCGCGCCGCAGCGGCCTTTAGCGCGCTTTCGTCCAGGTCCGCGCCTGTCAGCTTTCTGCCCTCGAGTGAATTCCTGCTTAGATAGTCTAAAACGTAGCCCTCGCCGCAGCCGGCTTCAAGGACGGGGCCGGGAGGCAGATTTTTAAGGAGGTCTGCGGTTTTTTCGAGGAAGCGCCGGATCAGGAAACGCTGGAGCGGATTGCGGGACTCGTATTTTTTGGAATTATTCCGCATCGCGCTTGACGATGGGGAACTGAAGGGCCGCGTTTCTGGATTTCGAAGCGTAGACAATCATTTCCGAAACCAGGCCGAAAAAAATAAACTGCACCCCGATGCTCAGCGCCGTCACGCCCAGGATCATATAGGGATAACGCGGCGCGATAGTGCGGCCTGCTATTTTCAAAAAAAGAAGATGGAAGTTGATCAGAAGCCCGGCCGTTGCCAGGAAGAGGCCGGTGCCGCTGAAGAGGTGCGAGGGTTTGCCCTCATACCGCATCATAAAGACCACGGTCAGCAGGTCGACTACGCCGCCCCAGAACCGCTTCATGCCGAACTTGGATTTACCCGCCCGCCGCGGGCGGTGGTTTACGGGATGCTCCGCGACGACGAAGCCTTTCCACGCCGCAAGAGCGGGCGCGTAACGGTGCAGCTCGCCGTACATGGGGATTTCCTTGATTGCAGCGCGCCGGTAAAGCTTGATGCCGCAGTTCAGATCGTGGACGCGGACGCCGGTAAGCACCGCGGCCGCAAAATTGAATACGCGTGATGAAATAATTTTGGAAAAGGGGTCTTTCCGGTTTTTGCGCCAGCCGCAGACGACGTCTGCGTTTTTCTTTTCAAGCACCTCAAGCATGCGTTCGATTTCCCCGGGGTCATCCTGGAGGTCGCCGTCGAGCGTTACAGCGTATTTTCCGGCCGCGTGATGGAAGCCGTAGGCCAGAGCGGCGGACTTGCCGAAATTCTTGCGGAAACTGACGAATTTGACACGTGGATCCTGGATTTTCCGGAGGGCCTCGGGCGTGCCGTCCTGGCTGCCGTCGTCGATAAAGAGGAGCTCGAAGGAGCGGCCCTTTTGCCCCATAGCAGACGTGATTTCCTGTACCAGGGGCAGGAGATTTTCCGCCTCGTTATAGACGGGCACGATAATGGAGAAAAAAGGGGATTGGGATGGATTCATCATGCTTTTATTGTCGGCAGGCCCCTTGATTTCTGAATGGCGGCGGGCCTCCGGCGCGGCGTCATTTTTATCGCTAGAAATTTTGAATCCTGCCGTTCATAATGGCATC
>CAZMMY010000124.1:0-923 GCA_964567495.1 uncultured bacterium | reverse complement strand
AGAGCGGGAAGTCCTGGAATGCCCTTCCTGTTTCTGGAGCACCTCGGTCAAGCGCGAAGACGACCTTCCCGCCGCGGCGCGCCCTTCCGCCCAGCCTAAAAAAACGGGACATGGCAAATTTCCCGTGGGTCTTGCGCCTGTCCTCCTTATTGCGGCGGTCATCGGACTTGCAGGCCTTTTCGTCAAGCTGATCGGCCCGTCGTTCGAGAATGCCTTCAACAAAAGCAGGGAGACGACGGCTTCGCCTGAAAATAACGGCGAACCCGCTCCTGTCGTCGCGTCCGCCCAAAAAGACAAAGGAGATAAAAAGAAAAAACCGGGCAAAAATGAACCCGCGCCTACACCCGCGCCGCTCGCCCTGACGCAGGAAGATCAGAACATCCTGGGCCGCCGTACGGACGTTTCCGCCGACCGGCCCGTCAGCGAAGCGGAAGAAAAAGTTTTACAGCATAAGGCGGCGTTCAAAACCGGGTATGTCGAACGCCTGCCTTCCCAGGCCTGGACGCTTGAGCAGTACAAGAAGCTGATTGCGGAACAGGAGCGTTTCTATCAGGTGCCGCTGCCCGGCAGCTATAAAAAGAAACTGTACCAGCTTTTCGAAACCAAATACCTTCCGGCGGGCGAAGCCTTCAAAAACGAACAGATCGTGGAAGCCCGGAACCTCTGGGTCGAATCGCTGGCTTTTCCCGTTTATGCGGGAAGCGTCCAGAAGCACCGGGGCGTGGTCCTGACGATGCTGCGCTCTTTCATCAACGATACCCTGGCCAAAATCGGCGCCATCAGCACCTCCATCGCTCAGCAGAAAATCCGCGTAAAAGAAGCCGAGCTTACCGGCATGTACGCCCAATTGCTCACGGCTTCGGAAAACAAAAAATGGGAAGAGGCGTACAGCCTGGTGGTCAGCCTGCAGGAAAGGATCGAAG
>CAZMMY010000123.1:0-5909 GCA_964567495.1 uncultured bacterium | reverse complement strand
GATTCGGTAAGCTGCAGATCAAGGCGGACGAAAAAGCACTGGAGCACATCGCGACGGTTGCCAACGGCGATGCGCGCCGCGCTCTGACCGCTCTCGAAGTCGCGGTACTGACTACTTCGCCCGAATCAGACGGGTTTATTCACATCACGCCCCAGGTTGCGGAAGAATCCTGCCAGCGGCGCATTGTTTATTATGACAAAGATGAAGACTATCACTACGACACCATCAGCGCATTTATCAAAAGCCTGCGCGGCTCAGACCCGGATGCTTCGGTCTACTGGCTTGCAAAAATGCTGTATGCAGGCGAAGACCCGCGATTTATTGTCCGCCGCCTTTTGATCTTGGCAAGCGAGGACATCGGCAACGCTGATCCGCAGGCGCTCATTCTGGCTTCCGCCGGCATGCAGGCGGTGGAGTTCGTCGGGATGCCCGAGGCTAAAATTATTCTGGGCCAGCTTGTGACTTATCTCGCCATGGCGCCCAAAAGCAATGCCAGCTACATGGCCATTTCCGACGCCATGTTGGACGTGGAAAGCCAAAAGACCGAAGAAGTGCCCACTCACCTCCGCGACACCCATTACAAGGGCGCCGAAAAGATGGCGCATGGGCAAGGCTATGTTTATCCTCATGACGACCCTGAGGGGGCCAAAAAACAAGCCTACTGGGGCGGTAAAAAAACTTATTATCACCCGCGAAATTCAGGTTTTGAGAAACAGCTCGCCGAACGGCTCCATGCCCTTAAAAACCGGAAAATCCCGCCCGATTAGCTATCTAATGCTATGAATTGTTAGTATATAGACCTTTATATACTTCTATAGCTTAATTTCCATCTTAAAGAACACTATTTTCATATATTTTTCTATGTTGATTGGACTTTTTAAAAAGGCTCAGGTATCTTTCTTTTAGATCAACTGAAAGATAAGGAGTCCTCATATGAACAAGTTAACGGTGAGCATGAGAGAAATCGGAAGCGTTCGCGTTTTTGATCTGGTTGGAGATCCCACCCAGGAAAGCCTTCAGGACGCTGCAGACAAGATTCAGCGTAATATCCGGAGGCACCGTCTGCAGAGGGTGATTTTGAACCTCCAGATGCTTTCCGGCCTGGAACCCCTCGGCATGAGGAAACTCCTTGCAGCCTGTCTCAGGCCGCAGAAAAGCCTATTATTTGGGGTTTCCAGCGAGATGGAAAAGGCCTTGGAGAGCACGTATCTGCCCAGAAATGTGCGGATATGCCCCAGCGAGAAAGAAGTGGCCGAGGATTTCGGTCCCTTCCTTCTGGACAAGGAAAAAGCCCAGTTTTCTACTTTCGAAGCCAATCCGGATGGAAATGAGACGGCCCCCGGCTATGCCATTGAACGACGGCGCTCCAAGCGCATGCACGTGGCTCTGCCGATTGACCTGAAGATCCAGCTAGCCAACGGGGAAACCCTGGCCACCCGGGCCATTGCCACCAATATTAGCGAGGGGGGGCTTTTCGCTGAATATCTCGATCTTGAAGCGGCCAAGAAATTGGAGAAACTCGAGCCGTTTGAAGGGGTTAAGGCGGAAATCCTGATCTTTCCGAGCGCTAATTTCCCCGAAGAATACCAGCTCCAGGGCAAGCTGATCCGCAGGGAGTACCGTAAAAAGCAGCTGGGTGCTGCAGTCGAGTTTTTGGGCTAAAAAAGGGTTGACAGTCGAGAGGGTCCGGTGATATAAACTCTCTCACTAGAGACTTCGGTCTCTACTCTCCTACAGAGGTTTCCGGTACAGATCCCCACTGGGCCGGGAACCTCTTTTTTTTTATAAACAAATTTGGCCCATGTCAGACGAAAAAGATATTCGATTCACACAGAAAAAAGTCGACGAAAGCTGGAAAGACCAGATCGTCCGCGAGCGCGACAAGGCCGCGGTATCTGCGCAGCCGGCCGGCAGCAAACCCGCTCCAAAAACCTCAAAAGTTTTCCTGAATCTGATCAGCTCGCTTGGCATGCAGGCCATGATGCATCTGGGTGAAATTCCCATGCCGGGCGGCCAGGCGGAGGTCAATCTCGAAGCCGCCAGGGAAATGATCGAAGTCCTTGCTGCCATCCAGGCTAAAACGACCGGAAACCTGAGCGCTGAGGAAAAAGAAGTGCTCGAACAGCTCGTCCCTGAACTGCAGATGAAATTTACCCGTCTCGCGTCATGACGAAGAAGATCTTCAGCGCAGCGCTTCGCGTCGCCATCAGCCTGGGTGTGATCGGTTTCATCTGCTGGTCATTCCGCTCAAAATTCGACGAAGCCCTGGTCATCCTGAAAACCGAGGTTATCTGGGGTTTTTTTCTGGTCGCCGCCGGCACCTATCTGACCGCTCTCCTGGTCCAGGCCGTGCGCCTTAAATGGGTTCTGAAAATTCAGAATATTTCGGTCAACTTCTTCGAAAGCTTTTACCTTAACTGCATCGGCCTTTTTTTTAATCTCTTCCTGCCGTCTGCCGTAGGCGGGGACATGGTCAAAGCCTGGTATCTGTACAAACTGACCGGCAAAAAAGTCGAGGTCGCCAGCTGCGTTCTGGTAGACAGACTCCTCGGCTTTATTGCCCTAAGCATCATGGCAGTGACCTCAATTACGATCTACAGCGGGGAACTAAACAACCCTCAGCTGACGCGGCTCATCTACTTTTTTGCTGGCGGAATGACCCTGCTCCTGGCCTTCATTTCCAGCCGCCGGTTCGCGCGCATTTTCGGCTTTATCAAGCACGCCCTGCCAAAAAAAGCGGGTGAGAAGCTGCGCGGTCTGTATCACGTCATCTACGATTACAAAAATCACAGAGGCCTCGTCCTGCAGGCCATCATGATCTCTATGATCTGCCAGTCGCTTTTCATCACCGTCTACTTCTGGCTGGCCAAAAGCCTTTCGGTCGACATAAGCATCTTTAAATTCTTCATTCTTGTCCCGCTGGTCACCGTGGCCAGCATGGCTCCTTCGCTCGGAGGACTGGGGGTTCGTGAAGCCGGCGTTATTTATTTTTTTAAAATGTATATGCCGCAGGAAAGAGCGCTTGCATTATCCGTTCTTTTGGTTATTCTGATTTACGGTTTCAGCATTCTTTCAGGTATTGCTTACGCTCTTCGAGGCGGTTTGAAATCGAACAGCCTGCAGGAAATGGAGAAAATGTCATGATCGATCCTTCGCTTCTTGAGATTCTTGCCTGCCCGGCCTGCAAGTCTGATATCAAACAGGCAGGCGAAGACACACTAGTCTGCCAAAGCCCTTCCTGCGGCCTGAAATACCCGGTTCGCGACGGCATTCCTGTTATGCTTGTGGAGGAAGCCTCGAAGTGAGAAAAAACGCCAAGGCCAAAACGGCAAAGAAAAACCCCAAGTCGATTCTTGTTATCCATGGCCCCAACCTGAATCTTCTGGGTACCCGCGAAACGGGCATTTACGGTAAAACCACCATCCAGGAAATTAATAAAGAGCTCACAGCCGAGGCGGCCAAAGCCGGTGTGAGGCTCAAGGCCGTCCAGTCCAACCACGAAGGTGAAATCGTGGACGTCATTGGCGCCGCCCGCAAGCTTTACCAGGGCATCCTGATCAACCCTGCGGCCTACACCCATACCAGCGTAGCCATCCGCGACGCCTTGCTGGCGGCAGGCCTGCCGGCGGTGGAAGTTCACTTATCCAACATCTATAAACGTGAAGAATTTCGCCAGCATTCGCTGACGGCCCCGGCCTGCGTGGGACAAGTGGCCGGTTTTGGGAAAGAAAGTTACCTTTTAGGCCTCCGCGGCCTGATCCGCTCCCTCAGGGATGTGGAATAGCCCTGATTTTGGGAAATGATTGATTGACAGGGCGCGCGGTTTTCGGTCTAATAAACAGATATCCAACAGGAGATAAGGAATGAATCTGAAAGAACTTAAGGAAATCCTCCAGTTAATGGCCGACCACAGTCTCAATGAGATTGAGATTGAAAAGGAAGGCATGAAAATCAAGCTCAAAAAGGGCGGCGGTAAATATATCGCCGACGCCAGCGAATCGATGCCGGTCATGATTCCGATGCCTTCCGCAGTGCCTTCGGCGGCACCGGCTCTGGCCCTGGCCGATACCTCCAAAGCCAGCTCGGATCCGAACACCGTTCCCGTTAAATCTCCGATGGTCGGAACCTTTTATACCGCTCCCAGTCCGGACCAGCCCGCATACGTCACAGCGGGTAAAAAAGTCAAAGAAGGCGATGTCCTCTGCATCGTCGAAGCCATGAAGCTGATGAACGAGATCAAGGCGGAAGTCAGCGGAACGGTTACGGAAATCCTGGTGAAGAACGGCCAGCCTGTTGAGTTCGATCAGCCCCTGTTCAAGATTCGCAAAGATTGATCGCTAACGGATAAAAGCCAGCTATGTTCTCAAAAATTCTAATTGCCAACCGCGGGGAAGTCGCAGTCAGGATCATACGCGCCTGCCGCGAAATGGGCATTCAGTCCGTCGTCGTATTTTCCAAAGCTGATCGCAATTCTCTTCCCGTCAAACTTGCCGATGAAGCCATCTGCATCGGCGAAGCGCCTTCTTCCGAAAGCTATTTGAATATTCCCGCTTTGATTTCCGCGGCGGAAATCGCTGACGTTGAAGCTATACATCCCGGCTATGGTTTCCTGGCTGAAAATGCGCACTTCGCAGAAATCTGTGAATCTTGCCAGATTAAATTCATCGGCCCGAAACCTGAGAGCATCCGGCTTGCCGGCGATAAATCAGTCGCGCGCCTCGAAATGGAAAAAGCGGGCGTTCCAATCATTCCAGGAAGCAAGGGCGCGGTCAAGAACCAGGAAGAAGCGCTGCGCATTGCCAAGAAATTCGGCTACCCGGTGGTCTGCAAGGCTGCGGCGGGCGGCGGCGGTAAAGGTATCAAGGTTGCGCACAACGACGGCAAGCTGATCAGCGCATTTCTGACAGCGCAGGCTGAAGCGGAAGCCGCATTCGGCAATCGTGAAGTGTATATCGAGAAATACCTGAAAGACCCGCGCCACATCGAAGTCCAGATCATCGCGGACGGCCGCGGCAACGTGGTGCATCTCGGCGAACGCGACTGCTCGGTACAGCGCCGCCATCAGAAGCTGATCGAGGAATCTCCGGCCCCCGGGTTCAGCGCCAAGCTGCGCAAGAAAATCGGCGAGACCGCGATCAAAGCCGCCAAAGTGTTCAAGTATGAAAACGCGGGCACGATCGAATTCCTGCTCGACCGCGATGAAAATTTTTATTTTATGGAAATGAACACTCGTCTGCAGGTCGAGCACCCTGTGACCGAAATGGTCACAGGCATCGATATCGTAAAGGAACAGATTCTGATCGCGGCAGGCGAGAAGCTCAGCTTTACTCAAGACCAGGTCAACTTTGAAGGCCACGCCATTGAGTGCCGGATCAACGCTGAAGATCCGGACAATCAGTTCATGCCCTCACCAGGGAAAGTCGAAACCTGGCTTGCGCCGGGCGGTCCGAATGTGCGTGTAGACAGCCACGTATTTGCCGGCTATCAGATCCCTCCTTACTACGATTCCATGATCGCCAAGTTTATCGCCTACGGGAAGGACCGGCAGGAAGCTATTGCGATTATGCTCAGGGCACTCAAAGAATCTCAGGTTGGGCCGATAAAGTCTACGATCAGCTTGCACGAAAAGATCCTTAAGACCCCGCGCTTCAGGCAGGGGGGCGTTGCCACGAATTTTATTGATACCCAGTTTATGGCAGGTAAAATAGAGCCTGTTGAGGAGAAAAAAGCCGGTTAATGAAACCTTTTAGCGTTTTTGCGCATGTTTTTGCCATCTTTGCGTTTCTGACCCTTGGAAGCCTGCTTCTGATCGTTGCTTTTCATATCTTGGCCCTCGAAGACGCCATCGTGCAGGTCCAGGCCATCTATGACAGCGGCTTCCGCTCTACACAGACCGCTTTTGTCGGATT
>CAZMMY010000122.1:0-5914 GCA_964567495.1 uncultured bacterium | reverse complement strand
GTGCCCATCAGGTCGATCGCTTCGCCCACCGTGGCCTGCGGGCTGAGGCACACGGGCGTCGGGGTCATGAAATCACGCACCGGCTTGCTCCAGTCAACATCCTGCCCCATAACCTTGCGAACCACGTCGGTTTCAGTGAAAATCCCGACCGGCTTGCCGCCGTCCGCAATCACGATGTAGCCGGCGCGCTGGTCCTGCATAAGCTTGATGGCGTTCTGGAGGGTCGTTGAGGAGGGTGCTTGAACGAGGCGGGGGTTTACGATCTGAAAAATTTTCTTTTCAGCGAGAAGCGAATCTACCGATTTTGTTTCAGCGCTTTTCTTTTCAGCCACTATACCCTTACCCCTGCAAGGAAAGACCGCAGTTACAAGTCATTATTATACTGGTATTTCGGAAAAAATCACGCGCTGTTTAGAAGTTTTTTTGGGAGGAAAAACCGTAAAATCGCCCGGGAGGCCGGATTAAGCTCGCTTAACTCTGGCGGAGCGCCTGCATGCGGGCTGACGATTTGCGCTCGTTTTCCGTCAGATAGCGCTTGCGCAGGCGGACGTTCTTGGGGGTGATCTCGACCAGCTCGTCGTCTTCGATGAAATCGAGGGCGAATTCCAGGGTCATTTCGCGGGGCGGTACAAGCTGGATAGCTTCGTCCGTGCCCGTGGAGCGCATGTTAGTCAGCTTCTTTTCACGGATGGCGTTTACAACCAGGTCATTACCCTTGTTGTTCACGCCCACGATGATGCCTTCATAAAGTTCGTCGCCCGGCTTCACAAAGATTTCTCCGCGTTCCTGAAGGCCCCAGAGGGCATAAGCCACAGCCTTGCCCGCATCCTGGGAAACCAGCACGCCGGAAGGGCGTTCGGGAAGATCGCCCTTGAACTTCTGATATTCGAAAAAGTTCTGATAAAGAATGCCCGTGCCGCGGGTCATGGTCATGAACTCCGAGCGGAAACCAATGAGCGCGCGCGAAGGAATCAGGTATTCGAGGCGAACCGTGCCGCCGACCGCGCTGTTGCCCATGTTCTTCATTTCGGCTTTGCGGGAGCCAAGTGCCTGCATGACCGCGCCCTGGTAATTCGGGTCGACTTCGACCACGAGCTCTTCCACAGGCTCCAGCACTTCCTTGTCCACTTCCTTCAAAATAACGCGCGGGCGCGAAACTTCCAGCTCATAGCCTTCGCGGCGCATGGTCTCGATCAGGATGGAAAGGTGAAGTTCGCCGCGGCCGGAAACCTTGAAGCGTTCCCCGCCTTCGACTTCTTCGATTTTGATACCCACGTTCATCATGGCTTCGTGTTCCAGGCGCTCACGAATGTGGCGCGAAGTCAGGAAACGGCCGCCGTCCTTGCCGCACAGCGGGCTGGTGTTGTGGGAAAAGTTCATGGAAATAGTCGGCTCGTCTACCTTGATAGTAGGCAGCGCCTTGGGGTTGTCCGGGTGCGCGAGGGTTTCGCCGACCTTGATGTCGTCGATACCTGCGATGGAAATGATGTCGCCTGCTTCGGCGCTCTGGGCTTCGATCCGCTTCAGCCCGATGTATTTCAGGATTTTCGTGGCTTTGCCGCGGACGATGCTGCCGTCGCGCTTCACGCAAACCATAGTGTCGCCCTGCGAAATTTTACCGTTGGTAATGCGGCCGATCGCGATGCGGCCTACATATGAATCGTAGTCCAGCATGGTGATCAGCATCTGGAAAGAAAGGTCCGGGTCCGCGACGGGCGGCAGCACGCGGTGAAGAATCGTGTCGAGCAAAGGGTTGATGTTGCTGCTCTGTTCGTCGAGATCGATCTTGGCAATGCCGTCCTTGCCGGAGGCGAACACAATCGGGAAATCCAGCTGCTCCTCGGTAGCGTTCAGCTCGCAGAAAAGGTCGAAAGCCATGTTCACGACTTCCTGAGGGCGGGCGCCGGGGCGGTCAATCTTGTTCACAACCAGGATGGGCTTCAAATGAAGCTCCAGCGACTTTTTAAGCACGAACTTGGTCTGGGGCATAGGGCCGTCGAAAGCGTCCACTAACAAAAGCACGCCGTCGACCATCTTGAGGATGCGCTCGACCTCGGAACCGAAGTCTGCGTGGCCGGGAGTGTCGACAATGTTGATCTGAACGTCCTTATACTTGCAGGAGGCGTTCTTGGAGAAAATGGTGATGCCGCGCTCTTTTTCGAGGGGGTTGGAGTCCATAATCGTGGTCTCCCCCTCTTTAAAGTCATAGGCGCCCGTCTGTTTCAGAATAGCGTCGACGAGGGTGGTCTTCCCATGGTCGACGTGGGCGATGATCGCGACGTTCCTGAGTTCTTTCCTTCTTTTCTGGCTTGTTGACATAAGTCGCGCATTGTATCACAGGCATGCTCCAGAACAAAGGGGTGATTTTGCCCATTTTTACGCAGCGGAAAGGATGGTCTGGAGGCCCTCGAATACGTCCACGAGCTCCTCCACCCGGGATTCCAGCCCAAGGTCTTTGGCCGTATGGATTTCAATTAATATATCGAGAGGCAGCTCCTGCAGGAGGCGCTCTGCAGTCACGATACCAACGGCGTTCTGGATCGCAGCATTGCCCGCCATGCCGGTGACACGCAGCAGCCTGGGCTGATAATTGACCTGCTCCGCGATCTTCGGGTCTTCACTGACGAAACCAGACGGCACTTTGGCTTCCGCGGTGCGGGTCTTGACTGCGCGGACCACAGCATCTGTGCCCGACAGGCCTTCCAATATAAGGTTGGACGGCATAAAGCCATACCTGGCTTTGAGGTCCGCCGCGATTTTTTCTACAGCTTCCTTCGGGCTGATAAAAAGAAGCCGGTACTTCACATCCGAGTGGTAAAGAGCATAAAGGAAGATGGGCTCGAGCTCCTGCGCGTTCTCGGGCAGGGCGCGGTAATCAAGCACCTGGCGCTTGGCCGCCGCCGCAGAAGCCAGGATGGGATAGAAAGCTCCGAGCTCTTTCTGCCTGCGTTCAACCGCGGGCAGGGACTTGGGAATTTCCGCTTCAGCAGCCACGCCCGCAGCCGACGCCACGGCCGCGATCAGCGCTTCCCTGCCGAAGCGCGCGGCCCATTCCATGGGCGCGATATAGAAACGGATTTCCAGAAGCCTGACGGCCGCTTCATTTAATAATTCCTGCGGCCGGGCTATCGCAGCCCCTTGGCGCAGTTCAGATTTGGCTTGAGGCAGAGGCTCCGGCTGGAATTCCAGCAGGTTAATGACAAGATAGTGTTTATACACCACGGCGGGATTGGTCGTTTCTTTCATCTCGACGCCCGGCCGGCCTTCCAGCGTCTTGGCAAATTCGAGTGCGCCCGCCGATTTTTTATCGATGAAAATCAGGATACGCTGAAACCCCTTCTGTTTCAAAAACCTGAGCGCTTCTTCACGGATCAGTGTCCCGACGCCTTGCCGGCGGTAATCTTCCGCGACCGAAATGCCTTCGCCCGAAGCCTCAGGCGGGTACATGGAGCTAAACCACTGAACGCCGATGGGCTTGCCCTGGTAATACGCCACAACGCCGTTAAATCTGCTCAGCGATATGCCCGGCGGAGGCAGAACAGAACGGACTGCTCTGCCCTCATCCTCCGTGAGCTCCGAATACATTTTGAGGCGCAGGTCGCCGGCCTGGATCACCGGCTTTTCGTTCCGCATTTCAGAGCGCTTCTTGGTGAATTCAACCAGAAAATAGTCGGGCTTGTTCTGGGCCTTTTTGATTTCCACAGAGACCGGCGCGAAGCCCTGCCTCTCGAGATAATTCCGGACGCCGCCTTCGTTCGCAAAAACTTTGCCGAAGCGGCTCCTGAGCCTTGCCTTGGCTTCTTCGTCGAACAGGCCGGGAGGGAAATCACTGAAGGAGGCGTCCATGAATGCGGCCGTCTGCTCGATCAGCCCGATATAGATCCCGGCTGCGGTCTTCAGGTTCGAACCGACCGATACCAGAACGCTGAACTTGATGTGTTCGTAGCCTTTTTGAGACGCCCTCAGAGCCTGAGTCTTGAGCGCGGCAGCGAGCTGTGAAAAGGGCGGCTGCGCGCTTTTTAAATATTTGTCCGCAGAGGCCAGATAATCCTTTCTCTGCATCTTTCCGGTCAGGAAGGCCTGGGTATTTTGGAGGAACCGGTAATACCCCAGGGCGGAATAAACCTGGCTTCGAATGTTTGTGACGGTGTCCGAGCCCGTGTGATGAAGCACGAAGACGAAACGCGCATTGTCGGACGAAAGCTCCGCCATCCGGTTAAGAGTCGCCGCGAGATCGACGTACTCAAGCACGTAAGAGCCGTAAAACACGTCCTGCAAGCCGCCCAGGTCGTCAGCCGTGACATCCTCGATTTTTTTATAAACCATCTTCAAGCCCGGAATCGCAGCTCCCGGGGCATTGGCGACCTGGCCTTCATCAAGTGCGGGTTCGATCGCAGCGATCGGGAAACGCCCGGCGTCCGGCAGGGCATCGCGCAGCATTTTTTCGACATGCAGCGTGCCGGGGCCGACAGCCGTAAAGCGTGCGCCTTCCGCGTTCACGGCGCTGAGCTTCTGCGTCAGTTCGCGCGCGGTCGCGATATCCTGCCTCGACGGCGCCGTTCCGAGCTGTTTCGTGCGAAGGAATTTTCTCCATTCCTCTATACCGTCCATGCGCATTTCAGAACGCTTCAGGGCAGGCGCGTTCACAACAGCGTCCGCCGGCGTCAGGTTCGTGACTTCGAGCACATCGACAATGTGCTCAGGGTCTGTGAAAAGAGCGGCCTGGACCGCCAGGCCCCGCCCGGCCATGACGCGTTCAAATTCCCTGAGCGCGGCGTCTCCGGACAAATCCGGCGCCATGTGCCACAGCACTTCGGAACTGAAAAGAAAACGCCCCTTCCCCTCGCGGGCGGTCAGATTGATAAGATGCGCAACGAACGCAATCTGCTGTTCCTGGCTGAGCATGGTCAGCGCGTATTCCACGGCCTGGGTAGCGATGCCGAGGTTGATTCCCGCGGAAATGTGGTCTCCGAAATTGGTTTCCTGATAAATGCCGCGAAAAGTGGAAAACTTCACGCTCCGGCTCAACCTCTCCGTGTCGACCTCATAATTCTTCCTGCTTCTAAGCGATCTGATTTCTTCGCCTGAAGCACCCTTCAGGATGCCGGCGAGCGCGTCCGTGATCGCCGTGAATTCCGGCGATGCTTTCAGATCTTTATACGCCTTGCTTCCCGGATTAAATTCATAAAATTTCGGAGAGGCCGCAACGGGAATGACTTCGCGGCTGGCGTCGACAAGTGTCACTTCCGACGCTTGCCGGAGGCTGGCCAGAATCGCCGCGGCTTCAATTACCTGAGGCGAACCGTAACCGTCGACCATCCACTGGAGCCCGGGCCCAAGCAGCAGGACCTTCTGTTTTTCATCCTGCGGTCCGCGGCGCAGGAACTCCAGCATGCGCTCATAAACCTTGAGGTATCGAAGAAGGGCCGTCAGCTTTTCTTTTCCGGTTTTTCCGTCTTCAAGAAGATCCCCTTCTTCTCTCGCGAGGATACCCGGCATTCCGGGATTCAGGCGCGCCAGCGCGGCGCCGTAATCTTCTGTTTCAACCATGCGCATCTCGGAACGTTTTAAAGTTTCTTTAAGAGCACGAACAGTCGCACTGGCTCCCTTCCAAGCTCCCATTCTCCGCAGTATTTCCTGAGTATTTATAAAATAACCAGGGAATTGCTCGGCCGTTTCCGCCAAGTCGCTTCCGTTGGGGAAAAGCGAGATTCTTTGCTTGATATAACTCGCCACAATCCTTGCCTCGAGAGCATTGTCAGGGCTATCGGCCAACGCAGTCGGACTACCGAACAAGAACTGTACGATAGGGGATTCAAAAGCGTTGTTTTCCATGGCGTGAATTAAAAAACGGTCGAGAAAATCCCGAAGCTGCGGCGTCATGCCTTTTTCGCGGAACTCACGCGCGATTTCC
>CAZMMY010000121.1:0-5960 GCA_964567495.1 uncultured bacterium | reverse complement strand
GCATCGCGCAGGTCGCCTTCCGCGAGCGGGATATGCGTCACGTCCGCGGGCGCCTGGCCGAATGTCGGGTCCATCGCAATCCATTCGCCTGCGTAAACTTCGGGCCATGCGTGATAAAAGAACCGCCCGTCCTGGTAGACGATGCCGGCTTTCATCCGGGCAGGAATGCCCACGGCCCGGGCCATGGCGGTATAAAGCACGGTGTACTCGTTGCAGTCTCCCTTGCCTGAAGCCAGGACCTCTTTGGCCTGCGGCAGGCTGATGGTCGGCACGGGCTGGATATTTTTGTGGACCCATTCGTTGAGTTTAAGCGCGGTTTTCCAGACGGAAACTTCCTTGCCCGCGATTTCGCGCGCTTTCTGGCTGACCGCAGGGTCGTCCGAGGCCACGAACGGGTTGGATTGCAGGAACTTCTTGAGCTCTTCGGTTTCCGCGGGCACGGGGCGGACCGTGTTTTCAATCCCCCTGAGGTCGGGCCGGCGGATTTCTACGATTTTGTCTTCTTTGCCGTTCTGAATGCGGGCTTTCAGGTAGATCAGGCTTACTGGGTTTTTCAGGATGACATTAGAGGGGATAGAGAAAAGGTTCGGCAGATCGGGCGGCGCGGCTTTTTTTTCGCGCATGGCGTCAAAAATTTTGTGGGCTTCTTCTTTCTGGAACATCAGCCCGGTCGCGCTTTCTTCGCGAAGGACCACGCCTTCCTGACTGACCCAGGCGCGCAGCTCGAGACCGGACGCCGAAATAATCACCAGGAAAACTTCCTGATCTTTTCCTTCGAACTCTATTTTTTCTTTCCCGCGGACGTGGAACTGGATGTCCTGTGCCGTCATGGCCAGCGCGTTCCAGGTTTTAAGAGTGCCTTTCTTCCCGGGCTGAAGATTTTCAGGCGTCCAGATAAAGTCCAGCGCCTCCGCAAAAAACAGGCGGCCCGGCACCGGCACGATCTGGCGCACCGGTTCGCTGCCGGTGTTGGTGATGACCAGGTTCAGATTGTCTTTGGCGGTCTGGCCTTCGATTTCGGTCGCGGTGCCGCCGCTTGAAATTCTGGATTTAAAATCTTTGACGTTCAGCTGCCGGTCCAGGCGGGCGGTCTGCTGGACCAGCATCTCGCGTTCATGGCCGAGAAAAAGGAAGTTCATGTAAGTGGAGTGGCGCAGTTCGAACTCGTCCTCACTTTTTTTCTCGAGGATGTTCCAGTTGAAGCCTACGCGGCGGTCGCCCAGGTAAATGGCGTGATATTCCTGGCGCAGGTCCCAGTCCTGCAGGGGGAGGACTTCATACGCGCCCCTGAGCGGCGTCAGCTCGAAATATTCCTTCTGGACGAGAAGGTAGCTCATGGCAACCCAGAGCACGGCTGTCGCGACTAAGAATGAGGATTTAAGCAGTTTCATGACAAGTATTTAGATCGTCTTTCAAGGCCGGTTCCTTAAAGGCGGAAAGCCTTGAAAAAACCGCCCCGCCGGGTCAGAATACCGCCCATGCTTCTCTGGCTCAGGAAGTTTCTCTTCTATATTCTTCTGGCTGCTTACATCGTTTTGACGCCCAGCGTCATTATGTACGCGCTCGGCTATACTTTTGACCCCGAACAGCGCGGCCTCTTTAATAAGACCGGGCTCCTTTCCATTATAACCGAGCCCGGAGGGGCGACGGTATTGGTGGAAGGCCGGAAATACTCAAGGAAAACCCCGGCGGCCGTCAGGGACCTCCAGCCCGGCCTTTACGGTATTGAGATCCAGAAAAGGGGTTACGGCAGCTGGAAGAAGCAGGTCGAAATCCAGCCCGAGCAGGCCACCCGCCTGGAACCCGTCATTCTGGTGCCTCACCGCTCCTCCGAAGAAGTCATTTCCAGCGAGCCCTTTCGCGAGTTTTTCCCGGTCCTGGTGGACTTCCGCATCTTCGGCCTGACCCGCCAGGATCTGCTGGGCCTGACGTCCTTCGATATTTTTATGAAGCGAGAATATGAAATCGGCGAAAAAATCCCTGGCGGGCAGGACATCAGGATCAAAGAGATCAAATCCAAGCCGGGTTCCAGCTTCATGATTCTCAAGGGCGAGAAGGAAGGCAAAAACAAAGTCTTTGCGCTGGACCTTTCCAGCCAGAAAAAATTCCGCGACGTCACTGCGCTGATGCCGGAGGACCCTGACATGCTCGAATGGGATACGAAAATGCCTGACCGCGTTTACGGCATCGAAGACGGCCGGGTGTTCGCATTCAACTGGAAGAAAGGCGCTGTCTATCCCGAGATTGCGCGCGAAGCAGCCGGCCTCGGCGTCAAGAACGGAAGGCTCTATCTTTTGAAAAACGACGCTTCCGTGGTCATGATCCAGAAAAAGGAAAGCGAGGACGGCTCGCCCGCGGGCGAAGTCATAGAAACGCTTCTGGGCACAGAAAGTCTGAAGGGCGGCAATTACCGCATCGAGGTCGTCAAGCGCGACCTGTTCCAGAAAGACCTGATTTTTTTTCTTGGAGAAAAAGGCGAGTTTCTGATGAATCGCCAGCCTTTCATGGTTTCGCCGGAGGACGTGCGGGGCGTCCAGTACGCGACCCACTCTGAGGACGAGAAAGCGGTTTTCTGGACGCGGACCACACTGCGCGTCATGAATTTCAAGAAAGAATCCGAAACTTCGGAAATCCCGGTGCCGGAATTTTTTACGCTGACTGAAAGAGGCGAAGACATCCGCCAGGTATTCTGGGCCTATGACGACACCCACGTGATTTTCCTGGACGGAAGCAGGGTCTTCCTGGCCGAAACGCGTCCGCCCGCGCCGCTGGTCGTGCGCGAGCTTTTCCGCGTGGCCAGAGGCAGCCGGATTTTTTACACCGAACTCGGGCACTACATTTACTACCTCAGGGACACGGACCGCGCGCTTGTGCGCCGCAAGGTGACGGACTGATGAAATTCGATTTCACCCATCTCACGGCCACCCCCGAAGAACACAGGCAGCACCGCTTCTGGAGCATTTTCCCGGGCGCGCTCAGCTGGTCCATTCTGATTTCGGTCACCCTCATGTCCTACTTCAAGCCGCTGCACGCCGCTGTTTTCGTGATCGCGCTGAACATTTTCTGGCTGATGCGCATCGTGTACATGACGCTGTTCCTGGTCCTGGCCTACTGCGTTCTCGCGGTCGAAAAAGACACGGGCTGGCTGGAGCGCTGCCGCATGCTGGAGCGGGGGAAGGAAGCCATTCCCGAACTGCGCAAGCGCCGTTACCGCGCGCTCAGGAACGGAAACTGGAAGCGCTGGGTCGACCTGAACAACCAGGAGCGCGAGCTGAAGCGTATTCTGAAACAGGGCGTGAAAATCCCGGCCTACGACGAGATTTACCACGTGGTCCTGATCGCCGCGGCCAAGGAAACTCGCGACGTGCTCGAGCCTGGCCTGCAGTCTCTGGTCAAGAACCAGTTTCCGGTCAAACGCATGCTGCCCGTGCTGGCGGTCGAGGAACGTACAGGCGCCGCGCACCGCAAAATGGCGGAGGCCCTGCGCGATAAATACCGCGATGATTTTTACGAGTTTCTGGTAGCGTCGCACCCCGACGGCGTGCCTGGTGAGGCGCGAGTCAAGGGCGCGAACGTGACGCACGCGGCAAAACAGGTCGCGGCCTTTCTGAAAGAAAAGAAAATTCCGTTCGAGAACGTCGTGCTTTCGTGCTTCGACGCGGACACGGTCGCGAGCCCCGAATATTTCGCGGCGCTGACCTACCATTTCATGCGTAACCCGAAACGTACGCGCGCCAGTTTCCAGCCCATTCCGGTCTATCACAATAACATCATGGAAGCGCCGGCGATTTCCCGCGTGCTCGAGACAGGCTCTTCCTTTTTCCAGCTGATCGAGGCCACGAACCCTGAAAAACTGGTCACGTTCTCAAGTCACAGCATGAGTTTCAAGGCGCTGGTTGAAATCGGCTACTGGCCTGTCGACATGATTTCGGACGACTCCGCGATTTTCTGGAAAGCGCTGATCCATTACGACGGCGATTATCATGTGGTGCCCATGTACGTTACGCTTTCCATGGATGTGGTCACAGCCGACAGCTTTTTCGAAACGCTGGACCGCATTTACAAACAGAAACGCCGCTGGGCGTGGGGAGTGGAGAACTTCCCGATCGTGATGCGCGCTTTCACGCACCCGGAAGGCAAAATGAGCTGGGTCAGCAAGATGCGCTACGTCGTGAAGCTGCTGGAGATGCATATTTCCTGGGCCACGCTCGGCTTTTTGATCACGTTCCTGGGCTGGCTGCCTGCTATTTTTACGGGCCGCGAGTTTTCAAACACCGTGCTGTTCTACAATTCGCCCCGTATTGCGGGTGTGATCTTCAATCTGGCCTCCACGACTCTCATTATCAGCATCGTGCTGGCGATTCTGATGCTGCCCCGCGAGAAGTACAGGATATCCATGTTTCGCCGCCTGATTTACGCGCTTGAATGGCTGCTGATTCCGTTCGTGTTCACGTTCCTGAGCAGCATGCCGGCCCTTGACGCTCAGACCCGCCTGATGCGCGGAAGGATGATGGAATTCTTCGTGACCGAAAAAGGGCGCAAAAAAACCTGATTTTCGCTTTACAATACAGGGGCGTTCAGCCCATAATAAGGCGCATCCAACCTGATCCACCTTAACCAAAGGAGCTTCCATGGGAAAGAAGAAGGATGAGCTGGACGAAAAAATACTCGACGTCGACGCGAGTATGCAGGGTACTATCACCTTTAAGGACCCCGTCAACCTCAGGATCAACGGCAGCTTTGAAGGCAAGTTGGATACACGCGGCAATCTCACCATCGGCGAAAACGCCAAAGTCAAAGCCGGGATTCACGGCGACAGGATCATTGTAGCGGGCAAGGTCAACGGCGATATTGTCGCTACGGCCAGCCTCGCCGTCGTCGCCCCGGCAGTCATTACCGGCAACATCCAGACGCCCAGACTGAGCGTTTCGGAAGGTGCCGTCATCGAAGGCCAGATCACCATGCTCAATGTGCGCGGCGCGGGCGATGCCCCCGACGTCACCATGACGCTGCGTGACGTGGCGCAATATCTCGAAGTAGAATCCAAAATCGTGGAAGAGTGGGCCAAGCAGAGAAAAATGCCCGCGCGCAATGAGAACGGCAACTGGCTTTTTTCCAAGGCCTCCGTTGACCGTTGGATCCAGGAAGAAAACGCGCGCGTCTAGTTTTTCTCCGTCGGCGCGGCCCGCCGGACTGACAATTTTTTATGGACAATATGCTGACGATCGAGGAGGTGAAGAGCTTTCTCGAAATTGAGCAGTCGGAAATAGAAAAATATCTCAAGGCCGGCAAGCTGCACGCCTACAAAATCGGGGGGACCTACCTCCGCTTCCGCAAGGAAGAGGTCCTGAACCTCCGTTCCGAAATCCTGCCTCAGAAAAAAAACGTCCAGAAGGTCTCGGTTTTCGCCCGTATCGGCGATTTCTGGCGTTTTAATAATTTTTATATCATCTCTCTTATAATTGTCATCACGCTTGCGGTACTGGCCATAAAAACCTCTTGATGAAAGAAAAAAGAAAACAGAAGTCAGAAAAAACGATTTTTTTGTTCTGCTGCCTGCCCTCAGTCTTCTGTCCTCTGACTTCTGCGTTATGAACATCACGCAGGGCGTAGATATTACAAGCGTCAGCCGCATGCAGGCCGCGATCGAGCGGCGGGGCAGCCGGTTCCTCGATAGGGTGTTCACCCCCGATGAGCAGGCGTACTGCGAAACCAAGCGCATGAAATACGAGCATTACGCGGCGCGTTTCGCGGCCAAGGAAGCGGCCATGAAAGCGTTCGAGATCCGGCGGGAGAACCGCTACCGCTTCCGCGAAATCGAGGTGCGGCGCCGGCCCACCGGAAAACCGTTCATCTACCTTTCTCCCGTCTCCCGAAAACGTTTCCGCGTGCCGGCTTCGAAGCAAATAGAGCTTTCGATGGCGCATGAGCGTGAATTCGCTATCGCAACGGTGCTGGTC
>CAZMMY010000120.1:0-5966 GCA_964567495.1 uncultured bacterium | reverse complement strand
GCCCGATCTTTTTATTTTATACGTGGGCAATAATGAGGCCTTCCCGACCAGCCGTCTCTTTCTCGACAACCGGCTTTATCATGCGGGCCTGGTCCTTTATTATCGCAGCCATTTTTACCGCTGGCTTGATACGCGCGTCAAAAAGGCGCAGAAATATTTCAACAAGGGTAAAGTCCAGAAACAGTACCGCAGCGAGTCCGTCGCAGAGCACGTTTACACTCGTCCGGACGTCAGCGATACGGAATACCTGCGCATTCTGGACCGCTACAGAAGTAATATGAGCAAACTTATCCGTGCGGCAAAAGCAAAGGGAGTGGATGTGCTCATGATCACGCCGCCTTCGAATATGAAGGATTTCCCGCCGCTTCTTTCCATGCATCCGGAAGGCTTCGGCAATGAAGCGGAATGGAACCGGCTGTTCGAGGAAGGGAAGCAGTCTGCCAAAGCCGGGGATTTCGCGCTCGCGGCAAAGGCCTTTGAGCAGGCGCTGACACTCGACCCCGATTATGCCGAAACCTCATTTCAGCTTGCTCAGGCCTACGAAAAACTCGGCCGTTTCGAGGAAGCTAAAAAATTCTATGAGGCCGCCCGTGATCTCGACGATCAGCCGTGGCGGCCCAAAGAAGCCGTTCATCAGACTATCCGCGCCCTTGCGGCGGAGGAAAAAGTCATGTTTGTCGACACCTACAAAATTTTCGAGGACATGTCCCCGTATAAAATCATTTCAACCGACCTGGTGTTCGATAACGTGCACCCTTCAATTTACGGCCAGCAGGTTATTTCCGACGAAATCCTGAAAGAGCTCACCAGGCAGAAAAAGATTTCAGACAACTGGCAGTGGGCTGCGCTGGAAAACAGCCGCAAGAATTACCCGCAAGAATGGAAAGTGGACGGAGCGCTCAAGGCATATCAGCCTATTCTGAAAGGCATTCTTTCCTGGGAAGCGCGCCACTATGAGGAAGCGATCCCGGAGCTGGAATCCGGCCTCAAGCTGATGCCGGACTTTGTAGAGCTTTACGGTTTCCTGGGCGACGCTTATCTTCATACCGGCCATCAGGAAAAGGCCGCGGAAGTTTTCAGGGAATTTCAGCAGAAAAACCCCTCCGTTTTCGATTTCATGCTGAAAAAGTACCCCGAAGTGCAGGACGGCTATACCAAGGCCATGGCGGCCTGAGGCACCATCCGTTTTTCTCTCTTCAGCGTAGGTAAGGTGATGCTGAAAAAAACGAGTTCAAACCACAATAGACGCCGGTCGGGCCCTTTTTTAGCGGCGCTGGGCATGGGTGCGCTTGCGTTCTGCCTGATTGCCGGCGCGGAGGAAACCAAAATGGAACTTAAAAAAGCTTATTTCGCGGGCGGCTGTTTCTGGTGCATGGAAGGGCCGTTTGAACAGGTCGAAGGCGTGAAGGGCGTTGACTCGGGCTACTCCAATTCAAAAGTTCCCAACCCTACCTATGAACAGGTTTCCGAAGGCACGACAGGAGCCTATGAAGCTGTGGAGGTCGTTTATGACCCTTCCAAAGTCAGTTTTGAAGACCTGCTGAACGTTTACTGGACGACCATTGACCCCACGCAGGCGGACGGCCAGTTCGCCGACAGGGGCTCGCAGTACCTGACCGCAATTTTCTACCAGGATGACGACGAAAAAATCATAGCCGAGGAATCGAAGAAGATCCTGGATGAGAGCAAGATATTCAAAAAGCCCATCGTGGTCGCCGTGGTTCCGTTCAAAAACTGGACGCGCGCAGAAGACTATCATCAGGACTACCACAAGACCAACGCGCTTCACTACAACGCGTACAGCCTGGGTTCGGGAAGGAAAATCTTTCTGGACAGGACCTGGGGGAAAAAGCCCTACTGCCCGCTGCGTAAAATCAGCCCGGAAAAAATCAAGGACATTACTTCCAAGAAATAGTCCCTGCGGGGCTTTTTTGTCTTTCGCAGACCCGATTAACTCCGTCGATTTCCCTTCCTGAATTTCCATTCAATGTAATTGGGCCCTGGCCGGGCAGGCTTTTCGTCCCGGCCGTGCGCGGCCTTGCTCCCGGCTTCGGGAAAGACCAGGGCCTGTTTGCCGGGATCCCTCGCCATTGCCCGCTGCGCGGGCCGGCGTCTCCCGTCAGCACAGGGCCCGGTTTTCCCCAGAAGCCTTCGCACATGCCGCTTACGGCCGGGACGGGTTAAGTTAAATCTGTCCTGTCTGTGAGCGTTAATGGGCAGAGGCTTCGTCCGCAAGACTTGGGCGGGAGGCGCGGAGAAACGGCGCTTTTGACTGCCGAGAGGTCTCCGCGCCTCTCCGCCCCTAGTCCTTGCAGAAGCCGGAGCCAGTACGCTCGCGGACAGGACAAAAAGCCCGCCGCAGGCGTTACGGATGATTGCGGGAAGATGATGCGAAAAAGGAAAGAGAGCTTCTCGCCGCCTGCGAAAGGGAAAAAGCCCCGCAGGGATTTTACGCGGAAGCCTGCGCGGCCTGGGCGGCCATGTATTCCTGCATTTTCTCGAAAGCGAAGTAAAGGGCCCTGCCCTTGACCGAGATCGACCCCTCGAGGATCTCCCGGAACCGGGCGTCATCGTTGTACTGCCAAAGCAGTTCCATCGGGCTGGTCATGAGCTTGTCCAGGCCCGCCTGGTCAGAAAGGCCAATCATGACCGCCATAACATTTTTGAACGACTCAACGATAGGCTCCATCTGAGGAGAAAGGTCTTTGGGATCGCCGCCCGTGATCAGGCCGATCAGCTTCTCGCCCAGCTCCTGCTCAGTCGAAAGATTCGCGCCCACAAATTCCTGGCCGATGGGCAGATAGTTATCGAGGCGATCGGAAGATTCAAGCTCGAAAGCGCGAATGCCTTCTTCTTTAAGAGTACGGCGCTCGAGCGAAGAAAGCCTCGGTCTCTTCCCCTGCGAATCCATAAAAAGCACGCGGTCGAGCGCGGAAATATCTTTCAGCGCGCTGATACGGCGCATTCTTGCCTGTTCGGTCAGCTTCATGCTGTACTCGTAAGCAATCGCGACTTTTTTGTCTTCGGGCACGTCTTTGTCACGGAGGAAATTCTCGAGCGTTACCGCAAGCTGTTCCTGAACGAATTTAAGCGCAGCCGGATCCAGCAGAGCGCCGCCCGCGATCTGGCTCTGGCTGCGGACCTGCGCCGCGCGCTTCATGGTCTCGATTTCAGCGATCAGATCGTCGACCGGAACGGCCTCCGCCATCAGGCGAACGCGCAGCGCCACGTAAGCCGGGCTGAGTTTTTTGGCTTCCGCGCCGCCCGCGAGGATCGTCACAACTTCAGAAGCGACTTGCCTCAGTTCGGAACGGACCACGTCACCGCCCTGCCCGATTACTTCCCCGCCTTCAGCGTCTGCAGCATTGCGGCCTTCCTCAAGAGCCTGATTGAAACGGCCCAGAAGCTGCCGGTCCCGTCTCAACTTCACTTGCGCCGGTCCAAAGCCCGCTTTTTCCGGCGTAATGTCGCCCGCGTCGATCAACACCACTTCGCCTTTGCCGGAAACCATATGGTTAGCCGCACCGACAATACCGTAACGGTTCAGCAGCTGGGTGATCGCGTTTTTGTTTTGTTCAGCGGCTTTCGCAATTTCCGGCGCCATGGTGACGAAGCGACCGCCAAGCGCGTAAACGCCTCCCACCGGCTGGATGGCATACCCCCTGATTTTCCCCTGCTCCGCGATCGCCCCGTAAAATTCCGGCAGCAAGCCGATGATGTCTCCGAATTGCGCCATGTAAAGCTCGCGCTCAATCGCTGTTTCCTCGGTCTCGTTTTTCGGCTCCTTGAAAAGCTTGACGACCACGGGATGGTCCACACCCTCCACAAAAGTCAGGAACACTCCGGCGTTATTGCGTCCTTCACTGCCGAGGCCGATAGCCTGAAATAACATTTCGGTGTAAGTGCGGATCGTCAGCGGAGCGGCCAGCTTCAGCGGTTTTGCCAGCAGGTCTTCCACAGAGACGATAACAGCGCCGACCTTTTCAGGCCTGAGGCCGGTCATGACCCATGCGGCCTTCGGGTCTGAAGCCTCCTTCACTTCGAGGCTGCGGGTGTTGATAATGCCCGCCGAAACTTCATTTTTTTCGACCCCGAACGCCTCGAGCCTTTCGGCCAGCGGGCGCAGCTCTGAACGTTTCGCTCGGTTCTCGATGATCCGCTGAGCTTCAAGTAAAGCGGCCTCGGCTTCGGCGGGGAATTTGATGCTCTTGGCCGGAGCGCGGCGGGCAAATTTCGTCATCATGGTAATAATATCGAGCGCCTGCGCGTATTTTTCGCCTGCGATCTCAGTTTCGAGCACCGGCACGAAAGCGAGCATCTCCTTAACTCCAGGCTCGTCGAAAATCGCGGCCGTCACGGTCTTCTCCGCCGCCGTAATCAGGCCTTTCAGCTTTCTGGTTTCGATCTCACGCAGGCGCCTGTCGTCTTCCGGCACAATCAGTTCAAGAGCAGCAATGCCCCGCAGCGAAAGTCTCTCCGGGGCTGTCATAAGCTCCAACGGCCGAACATCTTGTTATGCAGATCGCCTTTGATGGCAGTCACGATCTGCATCCGGTCGATCTCTTCGGCGGTATAGCCCAGTTTTTCCAGAATAGGGATCACAAACCGGGCGGCCTGGATAATCTGATTCGCGATTTCTTCCGCATAAGCCGGCATATCCATCGTCTTGAACGAAGGCTTGATACGCACGAGCAGCTGTCCCTTATCAAGCGCAAAACCGAGCGAAATAAACTCTTTCGGAATACCCGGCGCTTTCGCGGCCAGATCCATGTGCGCAGTAAAGAACGTCTCCCCCCTGCCGTCCTTCGCCAAACCAGGCGCCACGGCAGCGCTCACCGTTTCCGGGCCCGTGTATTCATAAACCGCAATGGCTTCGCGCGCAGTGTCAACACGGTCCCGGAAATCGTCCGTAAGCAGTTCGTTAAACCGGGCGATTTTCGCCGCGATGACAGGCGCCAGAACACCGGCCGCGTCATTAAGCGAAAGTCCGGTGAATGCCTCGCCTTCGCCCTCGACTTCCATCGCTTCCGGCGGCGTCACCCCGCGCATTTCGGAGCGCGTCGAAGCCGGCGTAGAAAGCTTCTGCCAGCCTTCGTTTTTAATCCTCATGGTTCCAAGTTCTTTTTGTTTGCTCCAAAGCGTTTCGATGGCGCGCGCCCTGACCTGTCCTCCGCCCATAACGCTTTCCTCAAAACTGACGACGAGATAAACCCTGCCCTTTTCATCCGGATCCGGGTTAGTAATAATGTCTCCCTGCAGCAGATCCTTAAGCTCCGCTTCCTCAAAAACCGCGCCCTCGGCCGCCTTTCTCGCGAGCAGTTCCGCAAAAGCCTTTTCCCATAGCGGGCCCGCTTTCTCGCGCTGTTCTTTTTTGCGGGTATCAAAGGCCGCTTCCTTATAAAGGGGGGCAAGCGACGATTCAAAATCGGCGTAACGCTCTTTGAGCTCCAAGGCAATGCGGGCCAGTTCTGCGCCCGTAAGCTCAACGCCGCGGGCCTGGACCAGGGCCTGAAACTCCGTCAGCGCAGTCTCAAGCCGGGCTGAAGCCGCCGCCAACCCTGTCTCAAAACGAACCCGGCGGGCGTCAACGGCTTCTATCTGCCCCTGCCGCTCCATTTCCAGAACGCGGTCCAGACGAGGCTGCAGGGTGTCGAGGACGGCTGTCGTCCCGGTCCTGAGCGCTGCCAGATAAATTCCCTTTAATTGCTGGACTCGCAGGGGATTCACGTCCAGATTTCCGCCGCGCAGCCATTCTCTGGCGCCTGTCACGACGGCCGCTTTGCCCCGCCCTTCGAATTCAAGGGAGATTTTTTCGATTTCTTCATTTACGTCGAACGGGACTGCCGCGGAGCGCATTTCAGAGCGGCGGGAACGGGAGAACGCGGCGCCGAGCAATTCTTTCAGGATGTTCTCACGGCGGTCTCTTTCCGCAGCGATTTCTCCGGCTTCCGTGGGAGGAAGCGTAT
>CAZMMY010000119.1:270-6009 GCA_964567495.1 uncultured bacterium | reverse complement strand
ATCGTGCGGTAAAATTTTGCGGCCGCGCCCGGGTCCAGGCTGCGTGCGGGCTCGTCCATCAGAACCAGCCGTGCATCGCTCAGAAGAGCGCGCGCGATAGCAAGCCTCTGGCGGTGGCCCGTTGACATTTCCTGGTAGGCGCGGTCGAGGGCTTCCAGTTCGAGCATTTCCGCGAGCTGTTTGATTCTTGCCGGTGTTTCCCGCGAGGAGAGCCCGTAAAGAGCGGCAAAAAACTCCAGGTTCTGGCGGCCGGTCAGGCGCCAGTAGAAACTCTTTTCCTGCCCCAGGATCAGGCTGACGGACGGAGCCGTGGCAGAGTCCGGCTTTTGGCCGTAGACCATGGCTTCGCCGCTATCGGGAAGGACGAGGCCGCTTAAAATTTTGAGGAGCGTGCTTTTTCCCGCGCCATTCGGCCCGAGCAGGGCGCAGACTGAGCCTTCGGGCAGTTCAAAGCTGAGATCGTCGAGAGCTGTCAGCGACCGGGAAGGAGAAAAGAAATTCAGGCCGCCGTGGAATTTGTAAATCTTACGCAGGTGCCGGACCGTTACGGCAGATGAGATTGACATTTTTTTCTGCATCGATTTTGGCTAATATAACACATGACCCGGAGCAATCAAACCGTCCAGTTTTCACTGCAAGGAGCAAGCGCCAGGCTCCGCCTCGGCGCGGCCGCCAGCCGTTTTCGGCGAGACAAGGCCCTGCACCTTCCCGGGCTCCTGAACCGCGGAACCATGGCTCTCCTTGCGCCGCATATACGGAAATCGGGTTACGTCAAACGCCGTTATGGTTTCGCCCAGGAACTTTTGATGAAGGAAAACGGCGCCTGGAACCTGCTGCATTTCCTGGTCAATGACGCTTCGGCGATGAAGGCCTTCCGCAGGATCACGGCCAATCCGAAGCTCAAATTCTTTTCCGGCAGGATCTATAAGATGCTCCCGGCCAGGCATTACCTGGAATGGCATGATGATCTGAAGTATAATCGCCTCTGTGCTTTGAGCGTGAACCTCAGCCCCGAAAAATATTCGGGCGGGAGGCTGCAGCTGCGCGAGCGCAAAAACGGGAAAATCATTTTCAGGTCGCCGGCGCTCAAGCCGGGCGACGGCGTTATTTTTTCAATCGGCCGGAGCCTCGAGCACCGCTTGACGCCGGTCCGGGGGAGGAAGCCCAGAATCGCATATGCGGGCTGGTTCTTCCGAAAGCCCGAAAACCGCTGGTTTAAAAGGAGCAGATAATGGCCTTAGTCGCGGAAAGAAAACAAAAAACGAAACCGCTGATCCAGATCACCCGCCGCGAGACCGTAGTCACGGCCGGCCCCGAAGACATGGCGCGCCTGCGCGGCTTCTTCGCCGAAAACCATTATCTCCTGATGCCGCGCTTCATAGAGCGCGGGTTGATGGACGAGATCCGCGAGAGCCTCGACCAGAAAGCGGTCTACTACAATAAAAAACACAAGGGCCTGGCCCACGAACTCTGCATGCGCAACAATTCGGCCAGCCAGCTCATGCATTTCCTGATCAACGACGGCAGGATTTACGATTTTATACGTGAGGTTACAGGCTGCCCTCCGATCGGCTGTTTTCACGGCCGCGTCTACCTCATGGAGCCGGAGAGCCCGCACCATCATAAATGGCACTCTGACTGGTCGCATCACCGGATGATCGCGATGAGCATCAACCTGGGCCGCCAGCCATATCAGGGCGGCGGCCTGCAGCTGCGGCACGTAGGGGGAGAGCCCTTCCGGGAAGTCTTCAATACGGGCTACGGCGACGCGCTGATTTTCCGGCTTGGCGAAGACCTGGAGCACCGGGTGACGGACGTGACTGGAAAGCAAATCAAGACTGCGTTCGCCGGCTGGTACGCGGCAAGGCCCAAATACACCCGGTCCCTCCGTTCCTCCATCGTAGGCTCAAGATAACGTGCCTCTGCAGATCCGGGAGGAGAACTTCCTTTCGAGAGCGGAGGGGAGGAGCCTGGCGTCCCTGAAGGCCCGGTTCGCGCGCTTCCGCTGCGTTCTTCTGCCCCGGTTCATCGAACCCTCACTGCTCAAGGCCCTTCAAAAAGACATACGGCCGGAGGATTTTTACGAGAGGAAGGACAAAGGCATCGCGGCCGAATCGTGCATGAAGAAAAACCGGGTGTTCGATTTCTTCCATTTTCTGCTCAACGACGAAGCTGTGTTTCGCGCTGTCGAAAACATCACCGGCTGCGGAACGATCCGCAATTTCCAGGGCAGGCTTTACCGCCTGATGCCTGGAACCGGCCATTATGACTCCTGGCATAACGACATGGGCTCGAAGCGCATGATCGGCATGAGTATCAACCTGGGCGAGGGCCCGTACATGGGCGGCTTCCTCGAGCTCCGCCATGAGCCCACGCAGAAGATCCTGCGCCGCATCCAGAACCGCAGGCCGGGAGACGCGCTCCTTTTCAAAATTTCACAGGACCTGAAACACCGCGTGACTCCCGTCTTTGGGGAGAACCCGCGCGTCGCGTTCGCAGGCTGGTTTCATTCCTCACCAAGGTTTTCCACCCTGATCAGATAATGAAGAAATCTTCATTAAGCCTGGCCGCCGGCGTTCTATTCGCCTCTGCCGGCCTCTTGTTCAACCCCGTTTTCCTGGGCTGGTTTTTCGCGCCGGACGGAAAGCTGGAAGGCCTGTCTTTTATTTCCGTCGCGCTGGCCATGGATGCGTTTCTTCTTTTTTTCGGTGTTCTGCTCATCCGCTCGCGGCAAAATACGCCGTGGAGGATGATCGCTGTTTCTTTCGCCGCATGCATTCTTATTTTCTGCGGTTTTATAGCCTGGGATTTCCATATCGCCTATAAAAGCCTTTACGCGGCGGACCGCCAGGAAATCCTGACCGGAGTCCACGATCACGACCCGGAACTCGGCTGGAAACCCCGGGCCGGCGCGGCGGCGCGGCATGTTTCCGCCGGGATCTTCGATGTGCTCTACGAAATGGACGAAAACGGTTTCAAAAAAACGCCGTACCACGAAAACGCGGAGCGAAGCATCTACTTTTTCGGCGACTCCTTTACCTTCGGCTCGGGCGTTTCGAATGAAAGCACATTCGCCAATATTCTGGATTCCCAATACCTGGACGGCCGGGTCAACGTCTATAACGCGGGCGTCATGGGTTACGGAATCATGCAGATGTACCTGCGGTATCTTACCGTCGAGGACCGGATCAGGCCGGGGGACGTCGTCGCGGTCACGCCCATCACTCCCGACCTGAACCGGGGTTTCGAAACCTATTTCCTGGCCGAAGGGCTTCTGTTCGGAGGCATGGGTGATTTCAGGAGCCGGAAGTATCCGCGTTTCAAAAACGGCGGCGTAGAATTCGTGGAGTTCGGCAGCTGGTACGCGGCCTTTGAAGTCCTGTCCTCCTTCGCGCCGTATACGGGGTTCATTTTCGAAGGAATTAAAAATAAAATGGGGCTTTCCGCTCTTCAGCAGTCGCGTGAAATCCTGACCCTCATGAAACGCAGGGTCGAGGCGCGCGGAGCGCGCTTCGTCCTGGCTTTTCTGCCTATGAGCCATGAAATGGCCAGCAGCCGTTACGAAATCGATCTGGAGGATTTTGACCACCAGAGCCTTCTGCCGTATCTGGCCCGCGGATGGAACGAAGCCGTGAAGCTGGAAATCCCCGAAGACAATCATCCGAACGCGGCAGGTCACGCTGCGCTCGCCGGCGCGCTGGCAGAGGTCCTGGCCCAGCCCGGGCTGCTGGGGCGGGAATATTTCAAAAAGGCCGCGCCGCAGACATGACGAAGGCGTTTTCCCTGAGCTTTGCGGCTGCGGCATTTTGTTTTCTTGCGATTCGCCTTGCGGGCATTCTGCTGGGGCCGGAGTACCATGCCTGGCCCGAAGAACTGGTCCGCGGCACGCTCGGCCATGAGCTTCTCAGGGGCCTCCACCGACCTTTCTGGGACTATCAGGCGGATTATTACGACGGCGGCTCGCTTGTCTCCGGCTTCCTCGCGTTTATCTTTTTTAAAATCATGGGGCCAAGCTGGCTCGCGCTGAAGCTGAGTGCGCTGGTCATTCCGCTGGCCACGCTTTTCCTGCTGATGTTTTTCCTCAACCGGTTTTTCAGCCGGGCCGCGGCGCTGTGCGGAGGCCTGCTGTTTGCGTTCGCGCCGCCGGCGTATGAACGGCTCTCGACGCTTGCCATCGGTGCGCCTTTCGAGGCGCTATTTTTTGTGCTGGTCATTTTCTGCCTCCTTTATGAAATCCTGGAAAGGGAAGAAGATAACGGCTCGCTTTTCACCGCGCTCGGCCTCGCCGGCGGCCTCGCATTCTGGTTTACTGCTTCGACCCTTGCCGCCTTCCTGACCGCCTCGCTCTGCCTTGGTTTCAGCGGCAGGCTGGCTCCGCGGGCATTTATGCGCCTGGCCGCGGGTTTCACGCTCGGCATCCTGCCGTTCCTGGCATACAACAACGCACACGGCTGGCGGGGCTGGCAGTTCCTGCTCGCGCTTTTCAGCAGCCCTTTCGAATACGGCGAAACGCTGCTGAAAAAGACTGTGAGGTTTTTTGCTTACGATTTTCCGCAGGCCTTCGGCTTTCCCGGCGGAAAGCCTTCGAACTATGGTTATTATTTTCTCGCGGCTGTTATGGCTGCTTCGGGTTCCTTCGCGGGCGCCGGAAAAAATGGCTCCCGCCGGGCGCCGATTATGGTTTTCGCCGCGCTATTTTCCATTTTTTATCTGGTCGGGCATTTCGACCTGTCATTCGGCCGAGACTTTTTCCTGAGCCGGTATTTTTCCTGCCTCTATCTCGCGCTTGTTCTTTTCTGCGCCGCGGGCGCTGGTAAGAGCGTGCGAGGCGTCTTCCTGGCTTCATTCGCCTGCATGCTTGCGGCGTCGGTCATGGGCAGCGTTCCGTTCTGGCGCGGGGCCTACGGCAGGCCCGCGGCTTGGAAAGGCTATTCTTACGCTGACCTCGGCGGCGTTTGGGCCGAAAAACCCTTCGCCATGCCCCGCGGGCTCGGGCGGCTGGTCAAAACTCTGAAAGGTTACGAACAGGATACTTCACGCAAAATCGCGTACGGATATTTTTTCAGCGCGGACTTCAGGGAAAAACCGGCCCGCGCGGCGCGAATCGGCGCGCTGATCGACGCGAACCCGGAGCTCAAACCTTACATCCTGGGCTGGTGGGGAGCGTCTTTTTCTGCGCGCGGCGAGAGAAACGCTGAAGCGGAAGCGGCCATGGCGGAATACGCGGGCTTCGAGGATTTCTTCTACTGGAAATATCATTCCGGCCTGCGTTTTGCGCGGCCGGAAGACGTCAAAGCCGCGGAGCTGCCACCCGCGTCGGAGCGGTGGTTCTATTTTTACGCCGGTGTTTCTTCCTCAGACTGGAAAGAAGGGGACATGAGCCGCATACCGGATTTCACTCCGTTGCGCCAGCGCTGGTTTTTCCGCGGGCTGGGCTCGGAGCTGGCTTCGCGTTCTCTGCGCCGCTTTTTCGCGGACAGCCATGCTTCCGGGGTTTTGTTTCCGGCGTGTTCAGGGTTCACGGCCGCTTCGAATTACGAAGCCGTCCGCGAGTGCGAGGAAAATACTGGCTGGGGCGCGGGCTGGAGCCTGCGCATGGCTTTTATCGAAGATACGGAGAGGTTCCGGGACCATATTTCGGCCCTGCCGCTGAATCTGCACGAAGCCGCGAAGCGCGGCGGGGAAGACTTCGACCGCTTCTTTTTTGGGGGTACCGGTTCCAAAAGTGCCGGGTTCGCC
>CAZMMY010000119.1:0-260 GCA_964567495.1 uncultured bacterium | reverse complement strand
TCTGTTCGCACGCGCGCCTGCCGATGGCGGGGCTGCCGGGTTCGCCGGTGAAGCTTTTTAAGTTTTCCTTCGGACCCGGCCACTTGTTGGAACCGGTACCCTTATACGCGAAAGGTCTTTTTCAATAAGCTGCGCGAGCCTGGGCAGGTGCTTCAGGCTGCGGGGATAGTAGATCTTCCGGATAGGAATGCTCGCGGCCATGTCATGCGCCATTTCCAGGTGCCTGGAATTCCGCTGCGGGGTCTCTGCGGCCAGGTTGT
>CAZMMY010000118.1:1473-6034 GCA_964567495.1 uncultured bacterium | reverse complement strand
TCTCTTCTTTATTACTAATGATATTTAATAATCTTTTTTTAATTCTAAAATAAGATTATTCCCAACCCCTTTGAGGGGGTAATGGACGTATTACGGCAGGTCTTTTAAGAGCTTAAGAATTTTTTTTGCAGCATTTTTAGGGTCAGAATCGGCCGTACATGAGATCCAGACAATCCCCTGCTCGCCCCGAAACCACGTCAGCTGGCGTTTGGCAAACTGGCGGGTACGCCGCTTGATGATTTCCCGCGTTTCTTCCGGGTCTGTGTTTTTTTTCAGCGCTTCCCAGATCTCACGGTAGCCAAGCGCCTGGCTCGAGGTCTTGGAAATCCTTTTGCGGGCCAGCTTCCTCGCCTCAGCAATCCACCCGGCTCGGAACATCTCATCGACGCGCTCATTGATTGCTTTGTACAAAGCCTCGCGGTCGCGCTCGATTCCGAAAAGCCGGACATCCATCCCCAGCGAAACAAGAGATTTCAATTCCTTCTGCGGCCCGGCATCCTTCCCTGAAAATTCACAGATCTCGAGAGCGCGGACAAGCCGCTTCAAATCATTCGGATTAAGCTGCGCCGCGCGAGCCGGGTCTTTTTTCTGAAGTTCGCGGTGCAGGAACTCCGTTCCCCGTTCCTGAGCTATCGTCTGAAGTTTTTTGCGGAACGCGGGATGCGCACCGGGGCCGATGGTAAAACCTCGCAGAAGGCTGCGCACATAAAGACCTGTGCCTCCGGCGACAATCGGGGTCTTTCCCCTCTTTTGGGCTGAACGTATGGCCGCAAGCGATGCTTTGTAAAATTTGTACATGGAAAATGAATGGCTGGCCGGCAGGATATCGATCAGGTGGTGCCTTATCTTTTTGAGGTCCGCCTTCGGAGGTTTTGCGGTTCCGATGTCCATCCCCTTGTAGATCTGCATGGAGTCGGCGGAAATGATTTCGCCATCGAGAACTTTGGCCAGGTCCATGGCCGCGCGGGACTTGCCCGATGCCGTGGGCCCCACAATAAAGACGACGGGCTTCACATCGATTCTGGCTGGGAAATGCCGAGAAGTTCGAGGCCGTTTCTGAGGGTCATCCGGGCACAATCGGCAAGAAGGAGCCTTGCGTCAGTCAACTCGGCGTCCTCGGTGACCACCCGGCACTTCGCATAAAACTTATGGAAGGCCGCAGCCAGGTCCCTGAGGTAATCCGCCAGGCGGTAGGGCTCTAGAATCTCGGAAGCTTTCTGGATCATAACAGGATACTCGCCGATGCGCTTGATCAGGTCTTTCTCTTCGTCCTCAGTCAACCGTGCTACGTTGGCGTCCTTGACCACCGGCCTGCCTGCGAACTTGAGGAGGCTTGCAATACGCGCATGACCGTACTGAAGATAATAAACCGGGTTTTCCTGCGATTTCTCCTTGGCGAGGTCGAGATCGAAGTCCAGATGGCTCTCGATCTTGCGCATGACGAAAAAGCAGCGCGTGGCGTCTGCGCCGACTTCCTGCACCAGTTCATGCAGGGTCACAAACTCACCCGCGCGCGTCGACATGCGGACCGGCTCGCCTTTCCTGTAAAGAGTCGTCAGCTGAACAATCCGGACATCCATCTGATCGGCGTTGTAGCCAAGCGCCTGGCAGGCGGCGCGCATTCTGGGAATATACCCGTGATGGTCGGGACCCCAAAAATTGATCAGCCGCTGAAAGCCGCGCTCAAACTTCTTTTTATGATAAGCGATATCCGGCGCGAGATAAGTGTATTCACCCGTGGATTTCTGTACCACGCGGTCTTTGTCGTCGCCGAAGTCAGTAGACCTGAACCAGAGCGCCCCGTCCTGCTCAAAGAGATAACCGTTTTTCTTAAGGGCCTCAAGCGCGTCCCTGACTTCGTTCGAGCCGTAAAGCGAGGATTCGTTGAAATAAGAATCAAACTTCACCCCGATAGCCGACATATCTTCGATGATTCCGCTCATGATTTCCCTGCTGGCATACAAACGGCAGAAATCCGCGGCCTTGTCCTGGGCTTCTTTCAGAAGTGAGTCGCCCTTTTCTTCTTTCAGTTTTTTGGCCAGGTCCATCATATAGAGGCCTTTATAACCGTCTTCAGGAAGCTCGAGCGGCTGGCCGTGGGCCTCCTTGTATCGGGCCAGAAGGCTGGCGCCCAGCAAGTTCATCTGCCGGCCGGCATCGTTCAAATAATACTCCGCCTGGACGTCGTGGCCTGAAGCGCGGAGGATGCGCGCGAGCGCATCACCGACCGCGGCCTGACGGCCGTGGGCGATCGTCAACGGGCCCGTTGGATTTGCGCTGACGAATTCGAGCAGGACTTTTTTCCCCTTGCCCATTTCCGTGCGGCCCCAGCTTTTGTCCTGCTTCTGGATTTCGTGCAAGATCTGCCCGCGTGACGATTTGGAAAGATAAAAATTGATGAAACCCGCGCCCGCCACTTCAAGTTTTTCAACGGATGAACCCGCAGCAGCTTTCTGAATATGCGGGATAAGGTCTTTGGCAACGTCAGCGGGTTTCTGCTTCGCTGCCTTGGCAAGCCGAAAAGCAACATTCGCCGCAAAGTCACCATGGTCAGTATCGCGCGAAACAACCACGTCGTAGTCAAACGGCTGCGGAAGCTCGACGCCTTTTTCCGAAGACCAGGCCGAGGCGGCCTTATCGATGAAAAGTTTGAGGGAATCTTTCATGGCTTACAGCTGCGGCGCTTCGCCCCAAAGGCGTTCAAGGCCGTAAAATTCGCGGATTTCCTTATAGAAAACATGAATGATAACGGAACCGAAATCGAGCAAGACCCATTGCCCCGTCTCGAGACCTTCTTTATGCCAGCATTTGACGCCGTTGTCCTTCATGACGAGGACGGCTTTGGTCCGTGGGAGGCCGCGACCGAGCACGGAACGTCAAGAACGACTGGATTTTCCGCCTGTTTATCTTCTGCGGCCTCACGGGCCAGAAGGGCGATTTTTTTTGCCTGCAACTTTAATGTCCTGAAGGGGTTGAAATGCTTTTCACAATGGGCGGCATTATAACATGGGGAACCCGGGCTTCGCCCAAGATTTTCAGGGCTGGCCTTTATGAGCCTCTTCGAGCCCGGGAAGCATGATTCGGCCGCCCTGCACGTTCAGCGCACGCGACAGCTCGGGGCGCTGAGCCCCATTCGGCAGTCCCTCGCGAAGAAGCATCTCGGTGTACGGCAGGGACGCGGCGGCCAGAGCTTCAGATGCCGCCCTGCCGCAAAGCGACGGGATGTTAGCAACGCAGAACCGGACATTTCCGCACGAGTCCCGGTAAACGGCATTCTGATAAGTGGTAGCACGGCTTTCAGGGAAATTTCCTCCCTGGTCGATGGAAATATCCATGATCACTTTATTCTTCCGGGCGGAATAAGATTTGAGCTGTTCACCGGTCATGACTTTCAGTGCTCGTGCGCCGCGAACATGCACGCTGCCTATCCAGATATCCGCGCGGCTAAAAACTTCAGAAAGTGATTCTTCCGGGCCGAAAACGGCCGCACCCGATTTCACAAGCTGTTTCCTGCGCTCCTCGCTTTTCTCCACAACCGAAACTTCCGCGTTCATGCGCAGCGCTGCTTCCGCCGCTTTCTGCCCGGCAACCCCTCCGCCCCAGACCACAACGCGGCCCGGGTTCTGCAGCCCTGTGAAATCAGGATAGTGGGCCGCAATTTCCTGAAGGGCCGAGCTCAATTCCGCGCCTGAAGCCGAGGGCCTGTGTTTTAAAAAAGTCCCGTACGCGGCGGAAAGACCGCCCGCGATCTCGCTCATTGGCGCTAGCAGCGGAAGCCTGCCGTCTTTTTCCAGGGTTTCATAAGCGAGGCCGGCGGCGCCCGTGGCAACAAGGACCTTAAGGAGCGCGCAGTTCTCCGGAGAAGCAAGATGAAGAAAGCAGAAAAGCGTGTGCCGCGCGTCGATCAGGGGAAATTCTGCAGGCTGAGGTTCTTTGACTTTCTGAATTAAAGACGCGCGGGCATAAACATCATCGATTTCCGGCACAAGCTCGGCGCCCGCCGCGCGGTACGCCTCATCGCTGAAGCTGGAACCTTCTCCGGCGCCGGACTGAACAACGATTTTATAACCTTTTTTAGACAGCGCGTCTACACCCGCGGGAGTCATACCGACCCGCTTTTCGAGCGTCTTGATTTCTTTTGGTATCCCTAAAATATTCACCTAGCTCCGGAAACGGTTGGTGATCGGCATCCTGCGGCCGAACCATGCCTTCTCAGTCACACGCAGGATCGGAGGCGACTGACGGCGCTTGTATTCGCTGCGGTCCACTTTGCGGAGGACTTCGAGAATCCTTTCCGCTGAAATCTTTTTTCCTTTCATGGATTTCAAAATTTCGGCGTCGCTCAGGTTCTTCTCAATATAAAGATAAAGGACCTGGTCAAGAAGGTCGTACGGAGGAAGCGAGTCCTGGTCTGTCTGGTTTGGCCTGAGTTCCGCGGAAGGCGCCTTGTCGATGATGGCCTGCGGAATGACTTTACTTACGCTGTTGCGGTATTCAGCCAGTTTGTACACATCCGTCTTGTAAACATCGCCGAGCACGCCAAGACCGCCGGCCATGTCGC
>CAZMMY010000118.1:0-1463 GCA_964567495.1 uncultured bacterium | reverse complement strand
AAGGGTGCAATAGCCCATGGCCAGCTCGGATTTGTTGCCCGTCGTAAGCGAGATGCGGTCTTCATCGTTTGAAACATACATCTGCTCGACGCCGCGAAGGCGGGACTGAAGGTTTTCCATGGCCAGCGTGACCTTGCCTTGGGCTTTCTCTCCCCGCTTCTGGGATCTAAGAAGAGAGTCAAATGTAGCCGTGATAGGAACTTTTCTCAGTTCGATGCCGAGCCTTTTAGCCATGTCTGAAGAGTCTTTCCAGCTGCCCTCGGAAGAATGCGGCCCGGGCATCGTCAGGCCCAGGACTGCGTCCTTGCCAAGAGCGTCGACAGCAAGCGCGGTCACCAGGGCAGAGTCGATGCCGCCCGACATGCCGATGACCGCCTTTTTGAAGCCGTTTTTGCGGCAATAATCGCGGATGCCAAGAACCAGCGCCCGGTAGATTTCTTCCGGCTTGCCCGAATAAGCCGCAGGCGCGGCGTCGTGCGGAGCTTTGCGTTCAGGCTCCCAGTCAAAAAAGAAAAGCCCCTCCTGGAACGCGGGTGCACGGACAAGAATGCGCCCTGAAGCGTCCGCAAAAAAGCTGCGGCCGTCGAAAATCAAATCATCCTGACTGCCGACCTGGTTTACATAAAGAAGCGGAACGCGGTGTTTTGCAGAATGATTCTTTACCAGCTTGTCCCGGACCTCGGAAACTCCCTGGTATAGGGCGATGCAGAAATATTAACCACCAGCTTGGCCCCCTGCTGCACAAGATCCTGCATGGGCTTCTGCGCATAACCGTCATCCCAGAGGTCCTCGCAGATCATCGGGCCGACTTTGCCGGCCTTCCATTGAAATGCCGAGCTTTTGGTCCCGGGCTCAAAGAAGATCTTCTCCAGAAAAACATCATAATTCGGAAGAAGGCGTTTGGCCTGTTTGACGAAAATTCTGCCGCCGGAAAAAAATACAGCTGCGTTGACGCTGCGCCCCGTGCCGACAGGGCCTTGGTCAATATAACCGAGTCCCACCGTAATTTTCAGCTTCGCCGTGGCTCTAACGATGCGGTCGAGATACTGAAGGCTGGTCTTGATAAAGTTCTTCTTAAGCGCAAGATCCCAGACGGGATAACCGCAAAGAGCCATTTCAGGAAAGACGATCATGTCTGCGCCGCGAGCTTCGGCTGAACGGATCCATTCGATGATCTTGCCGGAATTCGCGGCAAAATCGCCGACGGTGGGATTCATCTGAGCTATAGCAAATTTGATTTTAGGCATGGTTTTGAATGGGGGGAAAACTGGCCCGGAGCACTGGCGCCGATGCGCCAGTACCGCCCGCCGAGCTACTTGACTGCTCGCGCGGGCCAAGCGTTCCAATTTCAAAATTATAATTGGACCGGAGGAGGATCGAACTCCTGACCTCGACAATGCCATTGTCGCGCTCTCCCAGCTGAGCTACCGGCCCGTAAATTTTAGAATATTGCGCCATATCAG
>CAZMMY010000117.1:0-6079 GCA_964567495.1 uncultured bacterium | reverse complement strand
GAATAGAGAGGAAAAACAGGCAGGCGGCGCCGAGAAGAAACCAGACGGCGTTCCGGCGAAAAAAAACCTTCGTGTGCCGAATGAATCTTAAGAACTTTCTGCGTCGGCTACTGGCGGGCCTGGGTAAAACATAGAAGGTTGACATACTTTATTAGAGCATAGCCGGGCGGCCGCGCATATCAGGTAAAACCCTACCTGAAATTCAAGCCCGGGGGGGGGGTGAGTTTAAGAAGGCGGTCGAAAGCGCCGGAAAGTTCTTTGAAGCTCAAGGGTTCCGAAAAAAAGTCGGGAGCATAAGGGCTTGATATCGTCCCGAACGTGCGCTGCCGGCCGGATAGCACAATAGTCGGCGTGCCTCACCTACCGGAGAATGGCTTGATTCCCCGGTAAAAGACGGCCGCGAAGGGGCGGTCAGGCCGCGGGTGCCGGAAGGGTCTTCAACATTCTTTCAGCGTCGCGATTGGCCGGGTCGAGCTCGAGAACTTTTTGAAACGCTGCACGGGCAGCCGGGTAATCCTTGCTTCCCGCCCGCGCCATGCCGAGCCCTATCATGCCTTTAATAGAAGCGGGATATGCCGCGGCGTAGCGCTCAAAAACCTTGCCGGACTCTTCATATTTCTTTTCTTCGAAATAGATGGAGCCCAGATTATACAGGTGCTTTTCGCTCTCCGGCTCAAGCTCTGAGGCCTTTTTCAAATTCTCGATCGCGAGCTCCTTGTTTCCGGATTTGAAATAAACCAGCCCAAGGGTGGAATAAGCCTGCGCGTCTTTTTTGTTTTTTGTCACGGCCTTCTCCCCCGCCAGGATCGCTTCGTTCAGAAGATTCTGGGCGATGTAAAACCTGGCAAGCTCCGTGTGGGGTTCTGCCCGGCCCGGGTTTTCCTGACTGATCTTTTCGATCAAAGCAGCGCCGTCTTTGCTGCTGCCGCTCATCATCTGGTCCAGAGCCAGCGCGAGGTCGCTTTTGAATTTCTTGTCCGGGTCCGCCGTCACCGCGGTCTTTTGAATCACGGCAGGGGCCTCGGCGGATGAAACAGCTCCGGCTTTGACCCTGAACGCGCGGTCATCCATGAGTTTTTCTTTGTAATAGACCTTGAGCTGCCAGCGGCCGGATTTTAAAGGGCCGAGCTCATCGTCGTCCAGATAAAGCGCGGCTGACGACCACGGCGATGTACAGTCAAAAGTCTCATTGGCGTAAACCAGACCGCCTGGAGCGGTCCATTCGGCCCTGCATTTGATGCTACCGAGGCTTATCGGATGGTCAATGTCGCCGAACCAGAAAATCCGCTGGATACCCGGCTCGAATTCCAGCACCTCGTCGCCGACATCAGCCGTGACCCACCCTATTTTGACGTGCGTGGTGGTCAGCGCCCTGCGGAGCAGCTTGGATTTTTCGGGGCGGGCGGAAGCGGCGCCGAGAGGCGCAGCCGAATCGTCCCGGGGAAGGTTTTTTTTCAGCTGCTCCAGCCGCTCCAGGTATTGTTTTCTTTCCTCGGTAAGCTGAGAGGGATATTTTTCCATGGCCGCCATGCGGTCCTTGCTGGTCGGGTGCGTCATGGCGAAAGAATAACGGTTAGTCGCGGGCGCCATTTCTGAAAAGCGCTTCCAGATAGCGATGGCCTGCAAAGGGTCAAAACCGGCCTCGAAGGCATACTGAAAGCCGGCGCGGTCAGCTTCCTTTTCCGAGCCTACGGAGTGCGCCGAGTTCATCATGGTCTGCATCAGTGACGTGTCGCTGCTGCCCGTGACCTGCTGCATGGCCCCTCCGGCAAACGCGGCCGCAAGAGAAGTCGTCAGGGCGTTCATCCGGGCGTCGGCAAAATGGTTTTCCGTCACGTGTGCGAGCTCGTGGCCCAGCACGCAGGCGAGTTCGTCGTCGCTCTGCACGAAGTCAAGCATGCCCTGGGAAACCTGAATATTGGAGGGCGAAAGAGCGGCCGCCAGGATCATGGCCGTAGGATGGTAGTTGAAGAAAATCATCTGCCGGGAAGTAAACAGCGGCAGCGTCAATTCGAAGGTTTCGGCTCCGCGCTGAAAACCGAACCTCGCTTTGTCGAGCCACGCATTCTTCTCGAGCAACCCGTTCAGCTCGAGCTCGGATTTGATTGCCTGACCCTCGAAACTAATGACTTCGTCCCCGCGCTTCAGACCCGTGCCTTCAGGCATAAAACCCGGCACAAGTGCGGTGACCATGACCGCGCCTAACCTCTTTTGATAGGCCTGTGATACGCCCTCGTTTGCCCCGATATAAAGGAACGGCGGATAGGCGGAAAATTTCTTGTGCTTTCCGGAAGGGATCTCCCGCAGAATACGGTAGCCGACGCTGGAAATGTCAGCCTCCTGATCCAAAGCTTTATCGAGACGCGAGCGCAAAACTTCCGCCTGCTCCAGGCTCATGGGCTCGGGAGCGAGCGTCGCGCACCCGGTGAGCAGCGCCGCAGCAACAAGCGGAAACAAGGTTTTAAGAGTTTTCATTTGTCTGGACCTTTAGACCGCTATTAAGCGTGTTTTTATCAACGGGATAAATCGGCTGAGGCCTCATCGAACACGCCGCCCTCGCCATTTTCCATTCCGGCAGGACGGCCGGGGTCGTTTTTGTTTTTTTATCCACCTGAGGGCCGCCCCCTAAAAAAAGCCTTGAAGCAATATACCCGGCGGACTTCAAGAAACAATAAAAATATACATTTATGAATTATAGCAAGCGGCGATTCATCCCGGGAAGGAAGGGGCGAAATCAGAGGGGATTTCCACACAGGCGGCGCTCTTCAAACAAGATACGCCCCGGATCTGTTCGCGAGCTTTCAGCTCAGCGGAAGGCTATAAATGGTTTCGACCTTAAATAAACGGATTTCCACTGTTCCAGCGTTTTCCGGAACCGGCGCCGCGCGGCGACGTTCTTCATTGCCGCTCTCCGCCACTCCTTTGAATGATGCTCAAACCGCTGCCGGACAATCGCCCGGAACTCCCTGGCCGAGTTCTCCCACCCTGCCAGTGTCAGCTTAAGCTTTTCATACTGGGTTTTGATTTCCGCCTGAAGCACAGGCAGGTCAGCCGCGCCGCGTTTTTTCAGGCAACCCTCGGCTCTTTGCTTTTCAGCCGCCAGCCTTGCTGCGATGATTCGGAAATCGGACACTCTCTTCAACTCCCGCGCAAGGCCGAGGTGGCCGAGAAACGCGATCATCCATTTACTCGGGTCCCAATGATACCAGCGCACGCCGTTACGAAAATCGCTGGGAAATCTGTGGTGAAAATTATGGTAGCCTTCCCCGTTCGTGATTAAAGCCACGAGCCAGCTGTCCTTGGCGGTGGCTTCGATATCATAAGTCGCTTTTCCGAACATATGGCAGACCGAGTTGATGAAAAAAGTTGAATGATAGACCAGTGTCAGCCGCAGGCAGACGCTGAAAAGGAACGCTCCCAGCGCGTGTCCGCTCAGCGCGCCGATCGCGACCGGCAGCAGGATGCCGGCAGTAACGGCCCAAAGCCTGTAATGGCAGTGCTGGTGCATGACCATTTTATTTCTCTTCAGGTCATGGACATTTTCATAATGGAGGTCGTGCTCCCAGAAAATCAGCCAGCCGATGTGAGCATAAAAGAAACCTTTTTTGATGCTGTAAGGGTCCTCTTCCGTGTCCACGTACCGGTGATGATCGCGATGCTGGGAAGACCAGTCCAAAGCCGACTGTTCAAAAGCGGCCGCTCCGAAGAAAAGGAAAAAGAACTGCACAAGAGGGTTTGCTTTATACGTAGCGTGGGAAAAAAGCCGGTGGTAGCCGGCCGTAATGCTCATGCCGGTTGCTGCGAGATAAAACGCGAAAAGCCAGATCTCGGGGCCCGACAAACCGGAATGCATGGCATAAAGCGGACAGCCGATCAATGCGAAAGCGGTCGTCACCGCGAAAAAAATAATATTAACCCATATAATCTTTTTTCTTGCGCTCATACCGCGTTCTCCATTTTTCTTTTCCGAAGCGTCATCTGCAGCCTGGACCGTTTGAGCTTACGGAACTCTTTTTTCTCAATTTTTTTTATAATCTGCTTCACGGTCAGCCGCTTCAGGTTTTCGAGAAGATTTTCCTTGGCCTTCGACCAGACAACGTGCAGGGGGCACGCGTTCACGGAAGAACAGCGGTCCAACCCCATGACGCAGTCCCGCGACAGGGACGTCGTGTCCTCCACCGCTTCCACAACTTCAAAAAGAGAGATTGTTTCGGGCGCCCTCTTAAACGCGAACCCGCCTTTGGCGCCTCGCTCCGACGTCAGAATGTCGTTTTTAACGAGGAGCTGGAATATCTTTGCCAGGTAGGCACCCGGGATCCCGGTTTCGCTGCTGATCCCTGAAATCATGGCGCGTTCAGGCCCCGGCCTGTCTGCAAGATAAGTAAGCGCACGGATGGCGTATTCACTGGATTTCGAATAGATCATAAATAGGCGCCTTTCGCCCTGGATGAATTAGGATAAGCATATCCAAATTAGGCCAAAAAGCAACCTTTTTATTAAAAACCGGCAATAAGGCGAACCGCCCTGGCTTTGAGCCTCGCTCTACCGCGGAACTCCCAGAATCGCCGCCAGGTCCTCCTGGGCTGTTTTGATCGGCTGGAGATTGAAGTTTTCGACCAGGAAGCTCAAAACGGCAGGCGAGACAAACGCCGGCAGAGAAGGCCCGAGGCGGATATTCTTCACCCCCAGATAAAGCAGTGACAGCAGCACGGACACCGCTTTTTGTTCATACCAGGAAATGACCAGCGAGAGCGGCAGGTCGTTGACGCCGCATCCAAAAGCCTTCGCCAGCGCCTGGGCGATCACAACCGCAGAGTAAGCATCGTTGCACTGCCCGCAGTCGAGCAGCTTGGGAAAGCCCGCGACTTCGGGATAGTCCAGCCGGTTGATGCGGTTCTTGCCGCAGCCCAGCGTCAGGATCAGGCAGTCGTCCGGGATCGCCTCTGCCATATCGCTGAAATAATCTCTTCCGGGACGGGCGCCGTCACAACCGCCGATCAGGAAGAACCGCTTAATATGGCCGGCCTTGACCGCGTCTACAATGGCCGGGGCATGGCTCAGAACCGCCTTGTGCCCGAAACCAATCGTAAGCTCCGCCTCTTTCTTTTCATCCTTAAACCCGCCAAGCTCCTTTGCTTTTTGGATCAAAGCGCTGAAGTCCTTTTTAGCGGTCGTTTCCGGTATATGCTTGACCCCGGGCCACCCCACCGCGCCGGTAGTAAAAATCTGGTCAAAATAGCTGACGTCGGGCTCCTGCAGGCAATTTGTGGTCATCAGTATCGCTGCGGGAATGTCGCGGAACTCCGCCTGCTGATTCTGCCAAGCGGTGCCGTAGTGCCCGGCCAGGTGCTTATATTTGCGCAGGCCCGGATAACTATGGGCGGGAAGCATTTCTCCGTGGGTGTAGATGCTTATCCCCTTACCCTCCGTTTGCTCGAGCAAGTCCTTAAGGTCATAAAGATCGTGCCCCGAAACAATAATAGCGGGCCCTTTTTGATATCCGACCCTGACTTTGACGGGTCCCGGCACCCCTAAATTGGCCTCATGGGCTCGGTCAAGCATTTCCAGGCACTTCAGGTTCTCGCGTCCGCAGTCCATAAGGAGCGCAACCCCCTCCTCCAGGCTCATTTTTTCTTTGAGAAGGGCCGCAAATCCTCGGTACAAAAACGACGTCACACTTTCTTCCTGAAAGCCAAGGCGGAACGCGTGGTGGGCATAAGCCGCCATGCCCTTGAGGCCATAGAGAAGAATTTCCTTAATGGAGTTGATGTCGTCGCTTTCCGGAGCCAGATCTCGGACCCCTGCTTCGCGGGCCTGAATCAGCAGCTCGCGTCTCCCGCTCAGGTCGACGTTCCAGTCGGCCAGAACCGGCCTTGCGCCCTCGTTTTTATCCAAACCTCTTTTCACGAATTCGGAGACAAGGCGCTTTTTTATATCAGCCGCCTTCCGGATCATCGCATTCAGAGCGGCGGCATCGAAATTGACGTTTGTCAGCGTCGCAAACGCGGCCTCCATCACGGAATAGTCCACGGAAGGGTCACGCCATCCGGCCTCACGGAGACGATTGCCGAAATATGCG
>CAZMMY010000116.1:0-6108 GCA_964567495.1 uncultured bacterium | reverse complement strand
CTTGGGGTGGATGAAGCGGTAGACCGCGATGGTCTTGACCATTTCGAGCGGGTCCGGCGCGGGCACGTTCTCAAGCGGCGTGCCGGGGCGCGGGTTCAGTATGTTCATAGGAAGGCAGTGCGGTTCGAACGGCTTGAGCTCGAACGCCAGCTTGATGCGGTCTTCACGCGTCTCGCCCATGCCGAGGATGCCGCCGGAGCAAATTTCCATGTTGCCTTCCTGCAGCATTTTGAGCGTTTCGAGGCGCTTGTCGTAAGCGTGGGTCGTGACGATCTTCGGGTAAAATTCGCGAGAGCTCTGGAGGTTGTCGTTAAAACGGCGGACGCCGGCGTCTTTGAGGCGCTTGACGCGCTCAGGCGTCAGGAATCCGAGCGAGCCGTCGAGCTGCATATTGGTTTCGAGCTTCAAGCGGCGGTAAATTTCCAGCACTTGTTCGAACTCGTGGTCTGTCAGGTCGCCGCCGCTCGTGACGACGCAAAAATTATGCGCGCCCTTCTTTTCGAAGTCTTTCGCGGCCGCGACGACTTCATCGGGCGGCATCATCTGGTAGCGGTTGACGCGGGTGTCGAAACGGACGGACTGGGAGCAGAAACCGCAGTCTTCGGCGCAGAGATAGCTCTTGGCGTTGATCAGCGAGCAGATGCCGGGCTCGGTAGAATTAAAATGAAAGGTTATGTCCTGCGCGGCTTCGAGCAGCGCGTCCATGTCCGGGCCGGGCCCAATTTCTACCAGCCGCATGGCCTCTTCGAACGTGACTTCCCCGCCCGCTTTGACTTTCTCTTTTAATTCAGCGATGAATTTTTTCATTTATCCCTCGACGATGTCGCCGATGACGGCGTCGACTCCCACGCCCTTCTGGCGCAGGGTTTTTTCGGCTTTTTCGATCGCGGGAAGCTCGCCTTCCAGCTCGATCGTGGCTTCGCCCGCTTCGGCCGTGATTTTGGCGCGGCGAATGTTGAGCAGAAGGTTGTTGTCGCGCGCAACCAGAAACATGATCGGCTCTTTGATCATGTTCTGCGGGAAAACGAGATGGAACGATTTTTTCGGCATAGGATTTATCCTCCTGCGATTGCGGGAACAATAGAAATCTGGTCCCCGTCCTTCAGAGAAGTGTTTTCCTGGCTCAGAAACCGGATATCTTCCTCGTTCAAATACACGTTCACAAAACGGCGGATTTTGCCGCTTTCGTCGCACAGGCGGTCCTTGATGCCGGGGAAATCCCGCTCGAGGCCGTCGATCATTTCTTTTACGGTTCCCGCCTGCACATCCACTTCGCCCTTGCCCGTGAGTTTCTGCAGCGGGGTCGGGATCCTGACTTTAATCGCCATTTCGCGTCTCCTCTTTTGAATTTAAACTTTTACCGCGGAAGAAACCATAACCTTGCTCTCGAAAGCCGCGAGGTTCGGGTCGATCAGGCTCGGCGCGCCCACAGCTTCCTGGATCGCTTCCTGGGTCTTCATACCGTTGCCGGTGATCGCGAGCACAATGGATTCGTTTTTCGGGATCCTGCCGCTCTCGATCAGTTTTTTCGCGGTCGCAACGGTCACTCCGCCCGCGGTTTCGGTAAAAATACCTTCAGTGCGGGCCAGCAGCTTGATACCTTCGCGGATCTCGTCGTCTGACACGATGCCCGCGGTACCGCCGGAATTCTTGACCACGTCCTTGGCGTAATAGCCGTCGGCCGGGTTGCCGATGGCGAGTGATTTAGCGATGGTCTGCGGCTTCACAGGCTTGATCACGTCGGCCGCGGTTTCGATCGCGGTCGCAATCGGCGAGCAGCCCTGCGGCTGCGCACAATGGATCTTGGTTTTCACAGCGTCAATGATGCCGATCTTTTCGAATTCCTTGAATGCTTTCCAGATTTTCGTGATCAGCGAGCCGCTGGCCGCGGGCGCAACCACGTGGTCCGGCGCCTTCCAGCCGAGCTGCTCCGCAATTTCGTAGCCCAGCGTCTTGGACCCTTCGGCGTAATACGCGCGCAGGTTGATGTTCACGAAGCCCCAGCGGTATTTATTCGCGATTTCGGAACACAAGCGGTTCACATCGTCATAGTTGCCGTTAACCGCGACCAGGTTTGGAGAATACACCAGGGAACCGATAACCTTGGCTTTTTCCAGGTTCGCGGGGATGAAGATGTAGCGCTTGAAGCCCGCCCAGGCCGCCTGCGCCGAAACGGAATTGGCAAGATTGCCCGTTGACGCGCAGGCCACAGTGTCAAAGCCCAGCTCGCGAGCGCGTGAAAGCGCAACAGCCACGACGCGGTCTTTGAAAGACCAGGTGGGATGGCAGACGGAATCGTCTTTAATGTAAAGCTCGCGCACGCCGAGTTCCCTGGCAAGAATGTCCGCTTTGACGAGCGGCGTGAAGCCGGAATAAAACCCGGCCGTCGGATCGCCATCGATAGGAAGCAGCTCCCGGTAACGCCACAGGCTCTTCGGACCTTTCTGGATTTTTTCGCGGGTCAGCACTTTCTTGATGCCGTCATAATCATAAATGGCTTCGAGAGAGCCGAAACAGTATTCGCAGACATAAAGTGCCTGCTTCGGATATTCCCGCGCACATTCGCGGCAGCGGAGGCCTTTCAGATAAGACATTTCTTTTGTTTCTCCTGTTCCTTTTTATTAAACCTTGAAAGCGTCGTCCATGCTCAGATAGCGTTCGCCCGTATCACAGATGACGGTGACCACGTTTTTCCCGGGGCCTAGCTCCTGCGCCACTTTAAGCGCCGCCCAGACGTTCGCGCCGGCGGAAATACCGCCCAGCACGCCTTCCCTGGATGCCAGGTCGAGAGCCGTTTTCCACGCGTCCTGGTCTTCAACCTGGATAACGTCGTCAATAATACCGCGGTTCAGGACGTCGGGCACGAAACCCGCGCCGATCCCCTGGATCTTGTGTTTGCCCGGAGCGCCGCCTGAAAGAACAGGGGACGTCTTCGGCTCGACCGCCACAATCCTGATCTTAGAATTTCTTTTTTTGAAAACCTCGCCGCAGCCGGTCACGGTCCCGCCGGTGCCGACCCCGGACACAAAAGCGTCGACCTTGCCGTCCAGAGCCTCCCAGATTTCTTCAGCCGTGGTTTCGCGGTGAATTTTAGGGTTTGCGGGGTTGGCGAACTGCTGGGGAATGAAGCTGTTCTTGTTCTGCTCGGCGATTTCCCTGGCTTTGGCGATAGCGCCCTTCATGCCTTCGGCGCCCGGGGTCAGAACCAGCTCGGCACCGTAACGTTTCAACAGGTGGCGCCGCTCCACACTCATGGTTTCCGGCATGGTCAGGATCAGCTTATAGCCTTTAACCGCGCATACCAGCGCGAGGCCGATGCCGGTGTTGCCGGAAGTAGGCTCCACAACCACCGTGTCTTTTTTGATAAGCCCCTTCTGCTCAGCGTCCGAAATCATGCTGAAACAAATGCGGTCCTTGACGCTGCCGCCGGGGTTCATCGATTCGAGCTTCGCGTAAACCGAGGCCATCTGGCCTGACACGAGCTTGTTGATTTTAACCAGAGGCGTGTTGCAAATCAGTTCGAGCGCGTTCTGAGCAATCGCAGGTTTCGTACGGGCTTTGGTTTGGGTAGCTGACATAAGTCCTCCTAGATATTTTCGGAAAGCCCTTCCTGGCTTTCCTTGGATTCAAGGGTTTCTTTTTCCTTCACTTCTTTCTTGTACGTATGAATGCCGCATTCCTTCTTCGCGCGGCCCGCCCAGCGGCCTGACCTTTCGTCGTCGCCCGCCTGGATAGGCCGCGTGCACGGCCAGCACCCGACGCTCATGTACCCCTTTTCGAAAAGCGGGTGCTGAGGGATCTGGTGCTCTTTCAAATACCACCATGCATCACGGGAAGTAAAGTTGGCCAGCGGGCTGACCTTGAAGATCCCGCCCTCGTACTCTTCCAGTATCCTGATGGATTTCCGGAAGTCTGTCTGGTTTCGGCGGATGCCCGTCATCCACCCGTCGTAATTTTTCAGCGCCGCGTCCAGCGGCTCGACTTTATTGATGTTGCAGCACTCGTCAGGGTCCTTTTCGTACGGGACGCCGCCGTAACGCTCAATCAGTTGGGCTCTCCGTTCCGGGTCGCCTTTCAGGTCGATCACGTTCTTCAGGCCGAACATTTTGACGAGGTTATTTTTGTATTCAATCGTTTCCGGGAAATGATACCCGGTTTCAAGGAACAGGACCGCGATATTCGGATCCGCCTTGCTGGCCATGTGAAGCAGCACGCCGCTTTCAGGCCCGAAGGAAGAGGTCATAGCAAACCGCGGCGAGAACTCCTTTACCGCCCATTCGATGATCTGCTGCGGTTTCTGAGTCTCGAACTGAGCGTTCAGCTTTTCGAGATCATATCTGTCCGTCAACACTGCTTCCCTTCGGTTACTTCTTCCGGGCTGCGATGCGCTCCCGTAACTGATCTACCATCTCATAACCAACCCGCACGTCCTGGCCCATACCGCCCAGATCCACACCGGGCTTGTTGCCTCCGTGGAAATCGCTTCCCGCAGTTACCACGAGATTGTACTTCTTTGCCAATCTCATATAAACCGCATTTTCGACCGGACCCTGGCAGCTGTTAAAAACCTCGATGCCGCCCAGTCCTGCGTCCGCAAATCTTTTGATCTCCCGATCAAGCGCTTCGTCGTCCAGTTTCATCTGCTTTGGGTGCGCAATGGAAGCGATGCCGCCGGCCTTATTGATCAAGTCTATGGACTGTTCAGGCGTGACGCGGCGCTTGTCGATGTATGCGGGCCCGCCCTTGCCCAGGTATTTATCGAAGGCTTCCTTGGTATTGGCCACAACGCCCTTCTTAACCATGACCTTCGCGAAATGAGGCCGTCCCACCTGCTTGTCTTCTTCGGAAACTTCCGCAGCCGCGCCAGAGAACGCCTCTTCGAGAACTTCCTCCATGGTAATATCCACGCCCGCCCTGTTCAGGCATGCGATGATGCGCGGATTGCGGTTGCGGCGCGCTTCCTGGATGTCTTCGAACGCGGCTTTGAGTTCAGGGTGATTGCGATCCAGGAAATAGCCGAGAATATGCAGAGTGCCCGGGTCGAAAATCGCGCTGAGCTCCACGCCGGGGACCAGTTCAACGCCGAGCTTCTTGGCTTCGGCTGCGGCCTCGTCGTAGCTCGACATGGTGTCATGGTCCGTGACCGAAACGCAGGCCAGGTTTTTCTTCGCGCAGTACTGAAGCAGTTCCGCGGGCGAATAGGTGCCGTCGGAATGGGTCGTGTGCATGTGGAAATCGACTTTTTTCATCTGTTATTTGTTTCCCTTCAAATAACCGAGGTCTTCCAGACGCTTGAGAATTTTTTCGATCGACTGCTCCACGCTTTCCTTCTCGGTCTCGATCAGGATGTCCGGATGGAGCGGTTCTTCATATGGGTCGTTAACGCCGGTCATGCCTTGCACTTCGCCAGCGCGTGCTTTTTTATAAAGGCCCTTCACATCGCGCTTTTCGCATTCCTCAAGCGATGTCTTGACGTAAATTTCCACGAAATTACCGATCATACGCCGGGCATTGTCGCGCGCTTCGCGGTACGGAGAAACAAACGATGCAATCGCGACCACGTCGTTACGGCTTAAAAGCTGGCAGACGTAGGCAATACGCTTAACGTTGGTATCGCGGTCTTCCCGGGAAAATCCCAGGTCCTTCGAGAGATGAGTGCGCACCACGTCGCCGTCCAGAAGCTCGGTCTTGACCCCCCATTTGCGAAAAAGGCGCTCGAGCTGGCGGGCAATGGTGGATTTGCCCGAGCTTGGAAGCCCGGTGAACCATAAGGTAACGCCGCGCAAAAGGGCCGCTTTGGAATGGCTCGAAATGGATTCTGTCATTTTGATGTCTCGTTGGAAGCTCTTTTACAGCAAGGAGTTACGAAAAAAGAGGGTCCCAAAAAAGAGAATTCAATATACAACTATTGCCTAAGGGTGTCAACGGCGGCTCTTTTCCATGGCCGCGGCAATCCAGAGGGAGATTTCGAACAGAATGATAAGCGGAAAGGCCAGCAACAGCTGGCTAACGGGGTCAGGTGAAGGGGTCAGTACGGCCGAAGCGATAAAAATCAGCACAACGACCGCTTTACGGCCCGATTTCAGAGCCTGGGTCTTTACCACTCCG
>CAZMMY010000115.1:0-6119 GCA_964567495.1 uncultured bacterium | reverse complement strand
TGGTGGGCCTGGCCATGATCGTGAACCTTGCGATCGCCGGGCTTGCAGGCGCGACTATCCCGCTGGGCATGAAAAGCATCGGCCTTGACCCTGCGCAGTGCTCCAACATCATCCTGACCACCATTACGGACGTCATGGGCTTTTTCTCACTTCTGGGTTTCGCGTTTCTTTTTAAAGGCCATTTGAGCTGATGCACCACGCGGTAGAAAACCCGTTTCATTCCTTTTTGTCTTCTCCTACGGAAAAACAGTGGCGAAAAATCGGCCTGTCCAGACGCGCGGGTGTTTCGACGCCGCTGTTTTCGCTTTATTCTTCAAAGAGTACGGGAATAGGCGAATATCCCGACCTCGAGCTGCTCGGTGAATGGTGCAATGCCGCGGGCATGAGCATTATCCAGCTGCTTCCCATGAACGATGCCGGATTCAACTTTACTCCTTATGACGCGGCCAGCACGTTCGCGCTGGAGCCCATGTACCTCCGGCTCGCCGGCCTGGAGGCGGCCGGCGCCGAAAACTTCAACGCCAAAATCAAAAAGCTCCAGAAAAATTTCCCGCCCGGCGGGAAGCGCGTTGACTATGGCATCAAGAAAGCCAAGCTGGAGCTTCTGTCCGAGATTTTCAGGCAGGCGGAAAAACCGCAGGCCTTTCTGAAATATGTTTCGGACAACGCCTTCTGGCTTCCGGACTATTCCCTGTACAAGGCCATCAAGGAAGTGAAAAATGAAACTTCCTGGGAAAAGTGGGAAGCCCCGCTTAAAACCCGTGAGGCCGGCGCGCTGAAGGAGTTCGAAGCGGCGCACAAGGAACGGGTCCTTTTTCATCAGTGGCTTCAGTGGCAGTGTTTTCTCCAGGCCTCGGCCGCTAAAAAGAAGCTCACCGCAAAGGGCGTTTTTCTCCTGGGCGACCTGCCGTTCCTTGTTTCCCGCGACAGCGCGGACGTATGGTCGCACCAGGGTTATTTCAAACTCGACCTGATAGCCGGCGCGCCGCCCGACGCGTTTTTCGCCAACGGCCAGCGCTGGGGCATGCCGCCTTATAACTGGCCGGCGATCGAGGCCCACGGCTTTGACTACCTTGCGGAAAAGGTGCGCTATGCAGAAAATTTTTACGACATGTTCCGCGTGGACCACGCAGTCGGGACTTTTCGGCTCTGGACTATTCGCATGGATGAGCCCCTCGAAAACGGCGGACTGAACGGGCGTTTTGACCCGGAAGACGAATCCAGGTGGGAAGAGCACGGCCGGAAAATCCTGCTGGCCATGATCCGCGACAGCAGTATGCTGCCTTGCGCCGAAGACCTTGGCGTTGTGCCGGAATGCTGCCCGCGCACGCTTGAGAATTTTGCCATTCCCGGCATGGATGTCCAGCGCTGGAACAAGGAATGGGGGACGACTTATGATTTTAAACAGCCAGGGGCGTACCGCAAAAATTCCGCCGTCGTGATTTCCAATCATGATACGACGTCGTTCCGCGGCTGGTGGGAATTCGAAGCGGGTACGGTCGATGCGGAGCTTTTTAAAAGAAGATGCGGCGAGCTCGGAATCGATTTTGGCTTCGCGCAGTCCGCGCTGTTTGACGGCGCCCGCTCGGCGCACGGCAGGCTGCGCTGGAAAACCGAGATATCGGGACCTTCGCTTGTCGCAGAAATTCTTGGCCGGAACGAAGGCGAGATTTATCCCGTTATCGCGCTTTACAAGGAATCCTACGGCGAAAAAGAAAAATTTTGCAACTATCTCGGCCTTCCACACGGCGATTACGCCGGCGCGGAGCTTGCGAGGCTTTTTTCGGAAGCGCTGAAAAAGGCGGGGGAGACCGCATCGATTTTCAGCATCCAGCTCCTTCAGGATCTGCTGATGCTGGAAAACACGCTGATTGAAGACGCGTGGGAGTACAGGATCAATTTCCCGGGCACTTCCGGGCCGCAGAACTGGTCTCTGGTCATTCCCATCCCTCTGGAAAAAATGCCCGAGCTGCCGCTGACTGCTGTGCTGCGCGAAATCCACTCGCAGTCCGGCAGGATTTAGGCTAAACTGCCAGCGCACCCGATAATGGAGGTCCGATGAACAAGCGCACTCTTATCACCGGCGTCGTCCTGGCGGCAATCCTTGCCGGCGGCATTCTTTTTCTTCAGAAGCAGAGAGGCCCTGTCCAGGCTCCGCAGGCCCAGGGGCAGGGCAAGTCCAAAGGCCCCGCGGACGCTCCCGTTAAAATTGTGCAATACAGCGATTTTCAGTGTCCGGCCTGCATGTATGCCGAGCCGCTCGTTGAAAAAATCCTGGCCGAATATCCCGGCAAAATCCAGCTGACCTACATGCACTACCCGCTGCCCATGCACCAGTGGGCGGGCCTTGCCCACCAGGCCGCGGAATGCGCGAGCCGCGAAGGCAAGTTCTGGCAGTATCACGCGCGTCTTTACAGCGAACAGCAGATATGGTCCGGTTCGCTGAACCCTTCCGAATACATGCTGACTTACGCCAACGAGCTGGGAATCGATCTGATGAAATTCGGCTCCTGCCTTTCGAATCCCGAAGTCACACAGGCGATTTTGAAAGAACGCGCGTCCGGCCAGGCCGTACAGATCCGCTCCACACCGACTTTCTTCATCAACGGGGAACGCGTCGTAGGCCAGATCGAGCTTGAAGCCAACGGGCGGAATATCATACGGAAAATCCTGGGGCTTCCGCCTTTGCCGCCTTCGCCGGCGCCCGCTTCTCCCGCGCCGCCCGCGAGCCCGAGCCCTCCTCCCACAGCAGCATGAACTCGAAACACACACCTCTTTTTCTTTTTCTGTCGCGGCTTTTCATCGGTCTGATTTTCGCTTATGCGGGTTTTACGAAGCTGATGGAGCCGGTCGAGAATTTTCGCGGCATGCTCGCGGAGTACCGGGTTCTTCCGTACCCTGCGGTCCAGTTCCTGGCCGTGACCGTTCCCTGGTTCGAGTTTTTTCTGGGAGTTTTTATCATTCTTGGCTTCGCCATTCCCTGGACCTCCTTCGGGCTTTTTTTGATGTGTCTCGGCTTTTTGACGGTGCTCGGCGCGAGCGACGTCCTGCTGGAATCAGCGGGCAAGGAATGCGGCTGTTTCGGCCAGAGCGGCCCGATCCGCCTGACAGTCTGGCAGGTTTTTATCATGGACCTTATCAACGCGGGCATCGCCCTCAAGCTTTTCTTCGCAAAAAAGACCCCCCTCAGCCTGGACGGCCTGCTCAATAAGCACCGTTAATCAGGGCGATCCCCGCTTGACAGCCCTATACCGCTAAAGTATGATTCAGGCCTGCTTTTACCGGCCGGGTAGCTCAGTGGTAGAGCGAAGGACTGAAAATCCTTGCGTCGCGTGTTCAATCCACGCCCCGGCCAGTTTTTTTACCTCCCAGCAACCTCCAGGAAACCAAGATGAAGCATGCATTAGGCGTTGATATCGGCGGCACCAAGATTTCGATGGTTTTGGGTAATGACCGCGGAAAAATCCTCACCCAGCGCATCATCCCGACTTTGACCGGCAAGGAAACCCGCCGCGGTGTCAGCAATCTCGTCAGCGGCTTGGAAGAACTCACAAAAAATTTCAAAGGCAGGCTCGCCGGCATCGGGGTGGGAATTCCCGGTCCCGTGGATTCCGCCAAAGGCATCGTGCCGCGGTCTCCGCACCTGGGCGGCTGGGAAGGGCTGAAGCTGCGCCAGATTCTTTCTTCCAGACTCAAGCTGCCGGTCCGCATGGGTAACGACGCCAATGCCGCGGGGCTTGGAGAGAAGAATTTCGGGCAGGGAAGGAACAAAAAGAATTTCATTTACGTCACGGTCAGTACCGGTATCGGCGGCGGTATCGTGATCGACGGCAAACTGCTGGAAGGCGCAAGCTATGTTGCCGGCGAGATCGGCCATATGACCATCGTGCCCAAAGGCGCGCCCTGCAAATGCGGCAAACTTGGCTGTCTGGAGGCTTATGGTTCGGGTACGGCCATTGCGCGCATGGGGCATGAGGAATATAAAAAAGCGGGAAAGCTCGACGCACTCCGCCGGCTGACCGAGGGCCGTCTGGTTTCGGCCAAAGATCTCGGCATTGCGGCAAAAAAAGGCGACAAACTGGCCGACGAGGTTTACGCGCGCGCCGGTTTTTACCTGGGGATCGGCCTTGCGAACCTTCTGAATACGATCAACCCTGAAATGATTATCCTGGGCGGCGGCGTCTGGCGCTCTTCCCCCAAAAGTTTCTGGAACGCCATGATGAAAAGCTGCCGCGCCGAAGCCTGGCCCCAGGCCTGGGATGCGGTCAGGATCGTCCGCTCGACACTTGAAGGCCACTCCGGTGACCTTGGCGCGCTGGCGCTGGGTTTCGAAGCCAAAAGCTAGACTCCGCCCTCGCGGAGTATTAGAATCTGCCCGTGAAAATTTTCCGCGTTTTTCTTTCCGCCCTGGTCCTTTTCTCGGGCTGCGCCCGAAGCGAAATGGCGCGGAACATGCTGGAGTCTTCCCGGCCTTTGCCTCAGCCTGCCCGGCAAATCCAGCAGCAGGTACCCGGCCCGCAGGAAGCCCCTGACGAAAAAGAAATCGGCGAGCAGATCCACCGCACAATCATGGAATCTTTTTATCCTTACAGCGATCCGGAGGCCGCTGGTTATGTCAGCCGTATCGGCGAAAGGCTTGCGTCGCACGCGGAACGGCGGGACATCGAGTATCAATTCACCATCCTCGACCATGAAAAAATTTATGCAACTTCCGCGCCGGGCGGATATGTTTACGTGACGACGGCTATGCTCGCGTTTCTTCAGAATGAAGCGGAGCTTGCAGCCGTACTTGGCCATGAAATCGGCCAGCTCCAGAACCGCGACCCGCGGCTTTCCGCCAGCCGGAAGCTTCTGGTCCGACTGACGGAAACGGGCAAGGTCGCTGCGCCGGCTCTGGGCCAGATCGGCATGCTGGCGCTGGTCGGGCTGATGACGCTTGAGAAAATGGCCGATGCGCGCGGCCTTTCGCTGGAAGCAAAAATGGAAGAAGCTGATTTGCGCGCCATGCAGTACATGACCGCGGCAGGCTACGACCCGCAGGGGATGATCGACCTTTTCTACAATTTTGCGGACGCGGACCCGCAGGACAGAATTTATTTCCTGGATTATAACGAAAGCCGCCCGCTGACAGTGGAAAGGGCCCGTGCCATGCAGCGGCATTTCAGTGAACTGCCTATGGAAGGTCAGCGTCTTGAAGTCAGGCGGGAGGAGTACCAGGAAATGACGCGGACGATCAAAGAATTAAGCACGTTTTCCTGACTTGTAAAGCCCTCTCGTATCGAGTACAATCCTCGTCCCTTCCCTTAAAGGGGCGGCTTCGTGAAGCCGTCTCTTGTGTGCGCCGATAGCTCAGCTGGTAGAGCAAGTGACTCTTAATCACTGGGTCGTAGGTTCGATCCCTACTCGGCGCACCATTTTTATTTACACTCCCTTCGTGGTATTGAAAGGCCGGGGATCGAAGGGAGTCTGCGGGTTCAAACGCAGCTAAATGCTGCGTTTGTGCGGACGGGCGGCGACCGAAGCGTCTGAGGCGCCGATCCCTACTCGGCGCACCATTTTTATTTACACTCCTTTTACGTGATGAATTTGAGAGCTGAGATGAAGAAAATTTTCTTTTTGCTCGTGGTTCTGATTTTTGCGATGCCGCTCACGGCTGGGGCTGTTGAAATGGCTGATTTGGGCGGGCAGAAGACCCAAGGCGTTCAGGACGCTGCGCCCAAAGGCGCGGCAGGAACCCTGATCAGCAGCCAGACAGACATCTCCGGCAAAACCACCGCGACTTACCAAAATGCAGATCGCTCATACACGGTTATCGAGACCGACGCCTCGGGCAAAGTCCTTTCTTCCAGAAATTTCAGCGGTCCTTCCGCTCTGCGGGAATCCCAATTTGTCGAGGCTGGAAGTAATTTGATCAGAGTGGACCCGAACGGCATGGTCAGTGCGGAGGGGATGCTTTCTGAAAAACCCGCCGTGCCGGCAGTCGTGGCCGCCTCCAAAATTGTGAACGAGGGAATCCGGACTGTGATTCAGACGGACAAAGAAGGGAACGTCGTTTCCAGGCAAAACTTCGGCGGGAACACTGCCGGCGAAAAGATGCCGCCGCAGGAAAGCTCCCGTTA
>CAZMMY010000114.1:0-6163 GCA_964567495.1 uncultured bacterium | reverse complement strand
TACAGCTTGTTCCCGCTCCGACCAGCGGCGCCATGAGCAACCGCCCGTCTGTCACCGCCGCCGTCTCCAAGCGTCTTGGAGAAAAGACCCGCCTGGACAAGAAAAACAACTTTAATGATTACGACATCACCCAAAATGTCTTCAAGCTTTCACGCTCCGAAATGCGCGCATCACGGCCTGCCGGCGTCTTCAGCCAGCTCGAAATGGTGCGCCGCTTCGACGCGAAGGTTTCCGACGAAAAGGTCAAAGCCTACATCCGCCGCGGCCTCACCATCCTGCGCGCCCAGGCCAGGGAAGAGCAGTTTGCCAGGGACCAGATGTACGTCAATATGCTTCGCAGCCGGGAGCGCCAGCTCGCGGCCATTGATTCGGGGCGCCCCGAAGATGTGCGGGTCCGCGTGCATGAAAAAGCCGAACTGGATGCGCTTCTCCGGATGCAGAAGGCCTATGGGTTCTCGGATGCCGACCTGTATGACGAAGACAAACTTTATTCCACGGCGATGTTCACGCGCGCCTTCGAGGCCGCGCATGCCGAAGCCCTTGCCGCCGAACGCGCGTATTTCGAGCAGCTTGACGCCGCTTATCCTTCCGGCGTCGAGCTCGAGTATCTCGAGCTTTTACATCCGACGCTGATTGTGATCGACGGTAAGGGGAAATTGGTTTCCGCGGATATTCTTCGGGAACGCTACCGGGTGCGATTTGAAGGCGAGGCGCTTGATCCGGGTGAAGCCGAAGCCGCGATCAATTACTTCCGTTCTTTCGGGCTTGATTACGGCGGGCGGACCAATCTCGAGCTGATGCAGGCGGTCAATTCCATACTGGGCAAGCGCTCCGAAATGCGCTCCGGCCGCCGCGTTGAAACGGCCCCCAGCGGCTCCAAAGTAATGCGGCTCGGCGCCCGGGACGTGGCCGTTCTCCCGGCCGATTTTTCAGCGAAACTCGGGGCGGCTGAACCTTTTGAAATGCGGATCGATGGGAAGACCGTCCTCATGAACCCTGTCATGGAGACTGATTCGGAAGGCACCCCGCAGCCCACCCTGCATCAAGTTTATATCGGGACAGACGGAAACGTGACTTTCGCGCTGAAGATTTCGACGCCGACCCATCCCGAAACCATTGCACGGAGCGGCGACGCGCTGGAAGCGGTCAACGCGGACGGCGCCATCGCCGGGCTCCCTCAGTTCCTGTGGTCCGGCGGAGTTGATCTTGAACCGCCTTCAGGGGACGAGCCTCAGCCCCGCCAGCTGCTGCTGGTCAAGAACGAGTCGGGCCGGAATTTCGGCGGCGAATACGCGAATCTCACTTTCAGCGAGCGCGCCGGATATTATGGCCAGGTGATGTCGCTGATCCGGGCGCGCACGTTCGGAACGGACGGCAGGAAGCCCACGATTACGACCGACCTGAAACCTGACGCAGTCCTCCTCACAGCTTCCGGCGAAGTGAAGATCATCGACCAGGACGGATTGATGTTCCGCAGGGCTGCCGACCATCCCGCGCCTGACTCGTATCCCGAAGGCGACCCCTTGCTCGGGCGTCGTTACATCGGACGGCCGGTCACGAACCTGCAGACAGCTTCGCTTTTTTATTTCGCCGCGCATCCGGAAATCCCGGCTCCTCCCGTCCACCACTACTGGAGCGAGGATATCGAGATCGTTGCGCCCGGTTACGAAAACCTCAGCGAAAGCGTCGAGCTCGGGTATTCGCAGCTTTATGAGCTGGCGCGCCTTTTCAAGCTGACGCATTTCTATTATTTCTACACGGGCGGCACCTCCGACGACCTCCTGATTTCTTCCACCATAGAAGACCGGCTGAGGCAGGTGTTCGAGGCCCGGACTGCGGAAGTGAAAAGCATCATCAACGGGCTCGACGCGGCCGCTGAATTTGACCCGCCCGCGGACCGGAGCGCAGCGGGCTGGGAAGCCTGGCTCGAAGGAAAATTTGATACGCTGGCAGAACTCCACACGCGCATGACGGCTCTCCTCACGCCCGAAGTCGACGCCAGGGAGAAAACGCTGTCTGAGGGTCTGCTCGTGGCTTTCGCAGGCACGGACGTGGTTTCCGGCGCGGCTTCCGGTTCAATTTCGGAAGTCCTTTCCGGCTCTTCGCGCTCCGAAATGCGCACAGGCGAGAGAAGAGATCTTCGGCTTTCAACGAACTTCAAGCAGCCGCTTTCATTTTTCGGCCCATTGCCAGGCGTTCTGGGCGCAGAGTTCGAAGACATGACCGGCAAAAAGATCGCGGAATTCGGCACGACCCGCAATTCGGACATCCTGACTGAGAGCCTGCGGCAGAAAGGCTCGAGTGTCGATGCCGTGGGTTTTGAGGTTGAAGGGGTCGCGGGCGCGTTTAAAGTAGAGGACTATAACGGTTATTTTGCCGCGCTCCCCGAAAGTTCTCTCGACGCGGCGTTTTCGAAGACTTCATTTTATCCCCGCGACGCCGAACAGCATGAAAAACAAAAATTTTCCCGGGCCGAAAGGGATATGATCCGCAAGCGCGGTGCGGGATGGCTCCTTCGCGAGCTGTCGTCGGAGCAGATGTTCCGCGACCGGTACCTGCCGCTCAGCCGCGCGCTTAAGACCGGCGCTATTTTCGCGAACATGGTTTTTCTCTTCGAATCCCATTTCGTGCCTTCGCCTGAGAAGCTGGCAGGCTATGGCTTCGACCGCGAACGCGGGGAGCTGGTGACCTTCAACGTTGGCGGCGCGGAAGAGCGCAACTGGCTTTATGTTATGCGTAAAGTCAAAGACGCACAGCCGCTCGCGGAACCTTCGGTTATCGTCCGGGACGTTAAAAATAACAGGGCCGTGACGCTGACGATGGATACGCTCGTGCCGTTTATGAATGAAAATCCCACGCTTGTCTTCTCCAGAGAAGAAGGCCCCTGGACCGCGGCCGAGAACGCAAGGCCGGAATCCGCGCCTCCTTCGGAGGAAGCCGCCGCTGATGAATGGGCCGCGCTTCCCGATTCGTTCAGGTTTGAAACCAGCGTTTCGGTACTGCTTTACGCCATGGGCAGCAAAGATGCCCTGGATTCCGGCCCAGATTACGACAAGCTCGCCAAACTGGCCGCAAGCCGGAGGGATGAAATGCTCGCGCTTGCTGGAAAATTACGCGAAGAAGGTTTCCCCGAAGAGCTCGTCGACGCGCTGGACAAAATCCTGAAACGCTCTGAAATGCGGAGTATTGCCGCCTCGACGCTTTTTTCGCAGGAGGGCAGGCTCAAAAATACAGAGTACCTGATCGAAAACATCACCCGGGTCCCCGGAGCGGCGGGCGCGGGCGGAACGGTCGTGGACTTCGGTATCGGTTCCTTGACCCCGTATCCGTCTTTCGAGCTGGCTGAAAAGTTCCGTTCATATGTCCTTGAAAATGGCGAAAAGACCCCGGTGGTGGTCGGACTGGATATCTTTAAGCCTTTATATGTCATGGACATCGACCGCCAGGAATATATGCCGTTTACAATCATTCCCGGCATGGTAAGCCCGGCCGCTTCGAAGGTTGTTTTCGATCAATCGTTTAATCCGGTCCAGGTTTTGTTCGGTCAGACGCGCTGGATGGAATGGACGGAGATCATGGCTTTTCCCGATTCCGCCGAGAAAACTGTTTTAATCGAAAGCATGCGAAGAAAGTCGGAGAATCTCCGCCGGGCCTATGCCGCGGGCGCTCCGGAGAGCGGCGTATACGACCAGCAGGAAGGCCGTTTCAGCCACAAGCTCACGGTCGATCCCTGGGAGCAGTTTTCATTACAGAATCCCAACCTTAAACTCTTCCAGGGCGATCTGCTTTCTCCCAGCTTTGATTTCGAGGAGAAAGACGACATCGACGTCGTACGCATTTTTAATGTCGGCCTGGACCCCGCCCTTTATCTCGAAAAAATCGCCGCCGTTTTGCCGGAAGGGACCACGCTGCTCGTCGGGTTTTCCCAGACTTCCAGCATTTTTACTAATGAGTTCACGGCCTACGTGGTCGAAAAGACCGCGGCCGGAAAGCAGGCCGTTCCGAAGTATCTTATTTTTCAAAGCAATTTTATATTTAATTCCCAGATCGAGGGGGCCATCGGCGGACAGGAGTGGGAAGCGTTTTCCAGATTTAGTACGGGAAAAGAAGGCGAGAAAATACTCAGCGCTCTGAAAGAACCGGAAGAGGGCATCGCGGCTCTCTCTCTCGAAAAATTTACCCGGCTTAATTCGTCTGATGCCGGCCGCCAACTGGTCATGGATGCCGAGCTGACCGGGATGGCGCTGAGCACACTCGGTCGCCGCGGGTTTTCCGCCGGCGTACTGGAGCGTCCCGACGGCGTATTCGAAGGTATTTTCGTGCGTCTGACGCCGGATAACCGTCTGCTGGAATCCCCAGAAGGAGCGGGCAGGCTGCCGAAAGAAAAGCTTTTTGAGGATTTGAGGAAGAGCGGCGGAGCGAGGACTTATCTCAGCTCGCGGCAGGCCCGCACCGAGGTTTCGTTTGAGCTGGCTGACGGCCTTTATAAAGTAATCCGTACGACGGTGCCTGGAACGGACAATGTGGAAGCGGAATTTTCTTCTCCGCTATGGCCTGAAACCAGAAAAAGAACTTTTGCCCGCGCTGAAATTGAACAGGGTATCCTCGGCTTGTCAGGCCTTGCTGACAGGATCAGGCCCGGCGGAATAGGCGGCTCGATAAACACTAAAAGATTTAAAGAGGCTTTTAACAATCTGTCCGCTGCCCGCTCTGAAATTCGTCCAGCGCGCGACGAGGAAGACGACCCGCTCTTTCTGGAAGGGGGAGTTTCGCGCGAGCAGAAAAAAGCCCTGGCGCGTGCCGCCGCTCAGGGCGTGATTGCCCGCTCTGCAGGGGAAACGCTTGCCGCGCTTCAATCTGGTGTAGATCCTAATGGCTGGAAAGTAAAGTTCATCGAACTGTTCGAAAGTGCCATGAGGGACAAGGAAAGCTTTCGCTTCCTTCTGCAAACGCTGTCTCGCCGGGAGTATTCTGCGCTGACCACGGCCGTGCTGGCTGAAGGGTATGACCGCATGCCGAAAGAGCAAGGTGTGACGGTCCGCAGTATTTTCAGTTATCTCAAGGACCGCTACATGGCCCTCGGCAAACTGAGCGTCCAGGAGATGCTTTCGGAAGTCCAGGCTGCTGGTAATCCCGACATGCGGACGCTAGTCCTTGCCTTCGCGTACTCTTCAGATATGAAAGTCATCCTTCGCGGTGGAGAGGGTGAACGGACGCTGGAGTCCCTGATGCAGACCATCGTGCTGGGCGGCGCCAAGGGGAAATATCAGAAAGGCCGTTTCGATTATTTCAGAGAGCTGTACGGAGCGGCGCTTGATTCGGTCGGCCCTCAGGCTTTGATGCGTGTCATGGTCAAGGCCGCGGACTCTAACCGAGAGTTTTATGACGCGCTGATGAATACCTATGAATCAGAGGACGAGCCCTCAATTCTGGCCACCTTCGCAAGCAGGATAACGGTCAGAGATGGCACGCTCGAAGCGCTGAAAGCGGAATGGCTAAACGCCGGAAATTCGGGGAAGGCCCTGATCGTCCAGCTTTTGTCCGAAGATACTGAATTTATGAAAAGCGTTGCGCGGGATGCGGACCAGCCTTTCCACGTCCGCGCGCTGGCTGCGGTTTTCGGAGGAGTGCTTCCTGAAATGGGCGAAGAGAGGATTATCGAAACGCTCGCTGCGGACGCTCGAAGCGGCAAGAGTTTTTCGAGACTGGCGGAAGACGCCGGGCTTCCGCTCACAGCGGTGATCCAGTCATATTCGGCGATGGTTGTTTTCGTGCTGTCTGAGGAACAGCCCGGCAAGCCGGCGCTCGGTTTCGGCGCGGCGAACGAATCCCTGAAAAAGGCGGTGTCTTCCGGCGGCATCTGGAACAAGCTCAGCCAGGCTAACGCGAATTCGGACTTTAAAATCACTTATGCTATGGCCGAACAGGTCCCCGCGATCGAGGTGCTCATGATCCTCGGCCATGAATTCGGCCACAACGGCCGCAACAGCCGCTTTGAAGCAAGTTTCGAGAGTTATCAGACCCTTTTGTCTGCGCTCGATGAACTGGTCAGCGATCTTTACGCTTACGCGCTTGCTGAGAAGCTGGGAATCGACCTCAGGCGCGAAGCTTATCCCGTGTTCAAGGCGAGGTTCGCAAAAAGCGGGACGTACGCTGAACATGA
>CAZMMY010000113.1:0-6224 GCA_964567495.1 uncultured bacterium | reverse complement strand
AGCGAGCAGTGATTGAGGATGCCTTCCCGTACATCGAAGGTGAGGTTCAGGCCGGGAAAATCGGCGTAACTCTCTTCCAGTTTTTCCACGATGCGAAGGGTGTGCACGTTATGTTCGAACCCCCCGTGTTTTTCCATGAGCTCGGCCAGGGCCCATTCTCCGGCATGGCCGAAAGGCCCGTGGCCCATGTCATGAGCAAGAGCGATGGCTTCAGTCAGGTCTTCATTCAGACCGAGTGCTCGGCTTAGCGAGCGCGCAATCTGCGCGGTTTCTAGGGTATGGGTCAGACGGGTGCGGTAATGGTCGCCTTCATGGTTCACGAAGACCTGGGTCTTGTATTCCAGCCGCCGGAAGGCAGTACAGTGGATGATTCGGTCGCGGTCGCGCTGGAAAGGCGTCCGGAAATCGGATTCGCGTTCCTTATAGTGCCGGCCGCGGGTATCGGAGCTTTTGACCGCGTAAGGCGCCAGGTGACCGCTTTCAAACTCCTGATACTTCCCGCGGGTGATCTTCACGTTTTGTCAGCCCGCTCTCTTTTTCAGTTTCTTTTTCAGAAGCGAGTACATCGAGTCGAGCGATTCAGAAATGACTTTCGTCCCCGCGACGACCGGCATGAAGTTCGAGTCCCCTGTCCATCGCGGCACAATATGAAGGTGCAGATGATTTGGAATGCCCGCCCCGGCCCCGCGCCCAAGGTTCAGCCCGACGTTGAAGCCGTCGGGCGTCACCGCATCGGCCAGCGCCGACTGCACCTGTTCGTACAGATTAAGCCAGTCCAGCTTTTCCGCATCGGTCATTTCACTGACGGCGGCGATGTGCCGGTTCGGGACGATCAAAACGTGCCCGTTGTTATAAGGATAGAGGTTCAGGACAGCGTAATTGTAGCGGGCGCGTTTAAGGACGTAATTGGAGGCGTCGTTTTTGGAGAGGCGGAGACCGCAGAAGAGGCAGGCCTTCTTTTGAGTTTTGGACTTAGGCCGTATATATGCTTTGCGCCAGGGCGCCCAGAGCCGTTGCATCTTCCTCCTTGGAATTCGGTATCATTTTAGGCAAATCATAGAGATCAAGCAATGCATTAAAATCGCGCAAGGTCCAAAGCTGGATCCTGGCCTCCTGCGCCAGGAGCTTGGCGTTCTGGTCAATGCCGTCCAGCGCGATCAGGATTTTGCGCTGAAGATTCTGGCGGTGTTTGCGGGCGTCCTCCATAAAGAAAGTGACATCCTCCTCGCGGATCGTCTCCCGGGCAATTTGGCAGAGCCAGCGGACTTTGGAGTTCCTGGCGTAGAGCGGAAACACGCGGCCGTTGGTCGGGCGGAACACGATTTCAGAAAACTGGGGGCACTGGATCTTCTTCTCTCCCATTTCGAGCACGTCATTGCGGAACTGTTTGAAGAGGGCCTCGACGCGGGCCGTGATATCGCGGCGTTCCTCGTCCTCGCTGCGGCGGAACTCCTGCGCCAGACTGTCGAGCAGGGTCTGGCTGGGTTCCGGGGCTTCGGGCATGTAGCAGTGGCCGGCCGCATGGTAAACATACTTCAGCCAGAACCTGAAAAGCGGGTCGTCGAGGGTATAGAAAATACCGTGGCGGACCACGACGTCTTCCTGCACAAGCTTCTGCAGGATGTTGCGCGTCTCGAGGATCTTCTTTTCAATGTATGTGGCGATGCCCAGCACCCGCCGGCGGCCGTCGGAAAGCGCCAGCAGCGTGCGGATATAAGGGGAGAAATCCTTGCCCATGTGCTTCAGCTCATGGATCCGCTTCTCGAATAGAAGCGCGATGCGGCCCTTGGCGTCAAACAGTTCCTTATGAAAGGCCTTCAGCAGCGTCTCGGAAGGCACATCGGCCGCAATACCTTCGGGAGGCTGCTGGGATTTTAAAAGAAGCATTTCCAGCCGGTCCATAATCATTTCCAGATAAAGCGGGTGCCCGTCCGTCATACGGATCAGGAAACGCGTCTGGGATTCGGTAAAACGAACGCCCTGGAGGCGGCTTGACAGGAAATCACGCGACTCCTCGAAGTTAAAAGGCTTCATCTCGAGCACTTCGAAGTTCCCAAACAGAAGAGTCAGCTTTTCTTTAAATATCTCACGCGCCCGGGCGGGCTTTGAGCTGGCCGCAATATAGAGGACGTTCTTGTCGACCATGATCTGCTTGCCGAGCAGCGCGAAGGGGTCGGAAACCTTAAGGCTTTCCAGGCCCTGGAACTCGTCCAGCATCAAAACGACTTTCTTGCCGGTCTCCTGAGCCAGGACGTGGACCAGTGAAAACAGGTCTTTCAGGGCATAGCTCCCCTTTTCCCGCCGTGCCACTTTCTTGAATTGACGGATCCGGTCGATGGTCAGGGGCACAAGATTTTGGGCATTGGTCAGCAACGACTGGAAATCATCCGGGAGCGGAAGGTCCTGGGCTGCGAACACGCTGGAAAGCATGGCGCCGATCCAGCACTCCGCGAAATGGTCGAAATCGATGGCGTTGGCGTTGAAGTAAACGGGAAGGAAGCGCTGCTGGTACCTTAAGGAACGGAAAAGCGAGGAAAGGAGCTGGCTTTTGCCCAGGCCTTCGGGCGCGATGATCCCGATATTCTGCCTGTAGCCCTTATCGAAAGCCTCGATGCGCTTCTCGATACGGTCGTGAATTTCCCGGCGCACAAAATACGGCGCCCGCGAGCCTGATGGCATTGGCTTAATGTCCCGGTTGTTCAGCGAAAGTTGGCGGAAGTGCGTCGGTCCGGCAATCGTATAAGAACGCGTAAAGAATAAGTGAAGTTATGGTAAAACCGACGCTGGTGAATGGTTATCTTACCTCTCGAAAAACGGAAAGCAAGCGGAAAAATCCTCCCGGAGCTGTTCAGGCTTTGGCCGGATCGAAAATCCGCTTCAATTCAGTAGCGAGCTTGAGACTGTCGTGGCGGACGAGCTCGGTTTCCGATGCGATATCGGCCCAGATCACCTGCGCTTTGGTCAATTTGGGGAAAATAGACGGGTCTTCCTCAATCACCGGGCTCTGGTCCTGGGTTTTATATTTAGCAATGGCATGTTCCGTAAAGGAGGTCGAGGCGCATAGCACATAATCCAGGGCATCTTCCCCAAGATACTTGATAATTTCGCGGACATGGTCGCTCGCTTGATAACCCGTGGTCTCGCCCGGCTTGGTCATCACATTGCAGATATAGATTTTTTTGGCCCGGCTCTTGCAGATAACCTGGGCCACACCCTCAACAATCAGGTTGGGAATGACGCTGGTGAACAGGTCGCCCGGCCCCAGGATGATATATTTTGCGTTCAGGATGGCTTCAAGAGCGTCCGGGTTTGCCGCGGCGGAGGGCTCCTGCCAGAGCTTCTCGATTTTCAGTTTTGGGTCACGCCCTTCAAAAAGACCAATCCGGTACTCGCCTGAAAGCACTTCCCCGTTCTCAAGCTTCGCTTTAAGGGTGTTCACCGTTTCCGTGACCGGAATGACCGTGCCCTGGATATTCAAAATTTCACCGAGTGAACGCACGGCATGAGTCATAGAACCGCGCATCTGGCTTAGCGCCGTCAGCAGAAGGTTGCCGAGGTTGTGGCCTGCAAGGTCCTTTCCTTTGTCGAAGCGGTACTGAATCAGCTCGTTGACCAGGTCCGGCGCGGTGGAGAGCGCGACCAGGCTTCGCCGCACGTCGCCGGGCGGCAGGATGCCGAACATATCGCGCAGCCTCCCGGTCGAGCCGCCATCGTCCGACATGCTGACGATGGAAGCCAGGTGAATGCCTGAAAGCGTCTTCAGACCGGAAAGTAAAGTGAAAAGGCCTGTGCCTCCGCCCATGCACGCCACGCGAATCTCCTGCTCAAGGATCTGCTGGACTGTGGCCACGAACTTGCGGATGACCATCGGCCGCGTCACGATCTCGGTGCGCGGAAAATGCCCGGCCTCGATCTGCAGACGATCGTCTTCTGACAGAGTCAGGATGATAGAGGGCGGCGCCTTGAAATTTTCAAGCGACCCGAACCGGCGCAGGATTTCGATCGCGCCCATACGGGTCAGTGCGATATCCAGGATCAGGAGGTCAAATTTTTGGGTGATGACTTTCTGGAACGCATCCAGCCCGTTATCGACCTTGACCCACTCATAGCCGAAGCGTCCAAGTGAACGGCGGATCAGGATTTCAAGCGGCGGATTGTCCGTGGCGAGCAAAATCTTCATGAAATAGATTACGGCTTTTCAGGGTCAAACTGAAGAACGGGGAAAGGCTACAGCGCGCGGAAAGCTGGCGGAGGAAAATCAATAGCCTGCGATTCCCTGAAAAGGACTTCGTAGGCTTCTCCCGCTGTCTCGGCGATCTAGAGGCGTACGCGCAGAAAATGGTCGCTAAAAAACGCCTCGACGGCGGAAAGCGCCGCGAACTTCCGGGACTTGTATTCGGGAGAGTCGGGGAAAACAGCGAGAAAAACGAAATGAACGGGTTTGGCGTCGCCCTGGGAATACTGGAGCCCCCTGCGGCTGATGCCGATGACCGCAACCGGCGCGGTGAGCCCGGCAACCGAAGCGTGGGAAATGGCGACCCCGTCCCCGAGGCTGGAGCTTTCGAACATTTCGCGCTGGATGAACAGGTCGAGGATGTCGCGCTTCTGCGCTGGAGTAAACTGGGATGACGGAAGAAGCGCTACGAGCTCGGCGAAAGCGGCTTCGCGGCTGGGAGCGTCCAGAGAAACCCGGACCGTCTCCTCACGCAGCAAATGTTGAAACATGCCCTCTCCGCTCGTTAAGGCGGCGCGTCCGCGCTTCATTGGAAAGAATACGGAGCCACTTGCGGTGAGCGAAACGAAGATCGAGTTTAAGCTTCCTGAAGAGCTTGTGAAATTCCGCGGGAACACGGTGTTCGCCGAGGGTCTCGAGGCGGAAGATCCAGTCACGCAGATAACGCAGGTCGTCCTGCTGAGAACGGATGAAAGTCTTGAGCTCAAGGGCTTCCTCGCCGTCCTGTGAAAGGACGTGATGCTCAAGGTCGCTGAATTCGCGCTCGAGCTGCATCAAAAACGGTTTCATCAGAAGTGTCGAGATCTTCATAGGTTCTCTCTTTGATAAAAAACGATGTCAAAAGATAGCAAAATTGATGTTAAATCTGGATTAAAAACGTATTAATTTTTTTTAATTGGAGAGAGAGAAATCAGAGCGGGAGCGAGACAGTGACCATCGTCCCCTTGCCGGGCATGCTGGAAAGCTGGATAGTGCCCTGGTGGGCATCGCAGATCGTTTTTGCGATATTCAGGCCCAGCCCTGAACCTTCGTATGAACGGGCCTGGTCGGTGCGGTAAAAACGGGTAAAAAGCCCCTCATGCAGGCCGGCCTCGATACCGATGCCGGTGTCGCGTACCAGAACAATGGCTTTTTTCTCACGGCGCTCCAGAGAGAGCCAGACCTTGCCATTATCAGGCGTGAATTTCAGGGCATTGTCGAGAAGGTTGCTGAAAAGCCTTTTGAGATAGACCTCATCCCCTTCCAGCTCCATATCGTCCGGGGCCGAAAATTCCAGCGAAATGTTTTTGTTTCGCGCCCGGTCGAGGAAGCGTTCGTAAACCTGCTGCAGAAGAGTGCCCAGGTGCAGGCGCCTTTTCTCAAACCGCAGCTGCTTGGAGTCGCTCCTGACCAGCAGCATCAAATCATCCACCAGCCGGATCAGTTCATTGACTTCCCCTTCGATGGTCCGCAGGGTCTCAGTGAGCACTTCCGGCGTTCGAGCACGCCGCAGAGCAAGGTCGATTTCGCCGCGGATAATCGCCAGCGGCGTCTTGAACTCATGCGAAACGTTCGAGCTGAATTCCTGCACCGTTCGAGTGGACGACTCAATGCGGTCCATCATTTCGTTCAGAGTCTCGGCCAGGCGGTCAATCTCGTCCTCCGCGTTGGTGCGCGGAAGCCTGCGCTTGAGATAAGCGGCCGTTATCTGGCGGGCTTCGCCGATCATGCGGTCCACGGGCTCGAGCGAACGGCTGACCAGAAGCACGCCGAGCAGACAGCTCAAAAGGATCGCGCCAGGGACGGTCAGCCAAATAATGAAAGAAAGCCGGTCCAGAGCCGCGCGCGGCTCGCGCAGGGAAACAGCGGCTTGAAGCACGAGCGGCGGGAAATCCGGGTAGTTCAGCATCCTGTAATAAAGCCGGAACGGTTTTTTCTGGAAATGGATGATCTGAAAAGAGTGGCCGTGCTCCATAAAAAACGAGTCCCGCTCATAGTCCGGGAAAATGAT
>CAZMMY010000112.1:550-6237 GCA_964567495.1 uncultured bacterium | reverse complement strand
TGCTATTTACAGACTTTATCCAAAAGGCATTACCGTTTCCTTGCGCCAGATTGCCGTGCGCGTCAGGGGCTGGAGTGGATGAAATCCTCGGGCGGCATTTCTCGAAATTTTATCCTGAAAATCAACGCAAATGGACGGCCGAAGAACTCAGGATCGCGGCCAGATTCGCCACTTAAATAACCCGTTTTCTCTTTAAATTCGAACTTAACGCTGCTGTTTTTTTTGAAATAATTCTGGCGGCCGGTGGCGCTTTGTATATCATAGGGCATGCTTTTCGATCACTTTCAAAGCGTGGGCAAATACAGAGGGGTTCCCTTTCTGAAAGAAATCCGGGAATTCGTTTCTTCCCGCGACTGCGCGAAACTTCCCGACGGCGAGATCGAAATCCAGGGGCGCGACCTGTTCGTACGCATCGCCCAGTATGAAACTGGGGCGGCGGACCAGAAACAATTTGAAGCGCATACGGTCTATGCCGACCTTCAGCTGATCGCCGCCGGCAAGGAAGTTATGGAAGTTTCAATCGAGCGGGGCGTCAAAGCCGTGACGCAATACCGCGTGGACGAAGACATCTGTTTTTTCGAGGAGCCGAAGGAAAAATCCTCCTTTTTGGTCACCGCCGGGCAATTCACCGTTTTCTTTCCCGGGGAACTCCATAAGCCAGGCTGTCACGCAGGCACTCAGCCCGGCAGAATCAAAAAACTCGTTTTCAAGATCCGTTTTCCTGCCTCTTAACCGGCCTTTTTTCCGGGCAGAACTTGACTGGCTCCTTCTCCGGCTCCAGCTAAAACTGCGGTATAAACTCACGTGCCTCTTCTTCCGATAATCTTCATGTGAACTCAAAACCATTTTCTAGTTTTCTCCGCGCCGAAAACGTCCTTCCTCTCACCGCCATAGCCGTGATCGCAACGGCGGCGACTTTCTTTTTTGCCTGGGCTTCCTATATTCTGGTTGTGAGACAGATTCCCGATTTTGCCAGTCTATGGCAGGTCTGGGACACCACACACTTTCTGCAGGTGGCGGAAAAGGGTTATATCCCTGAGATTAAAGATAAAGTTCCAATGGTGGTTTTTCCATTTTATCCGCTGCTGATCCGGGGGCTCAGCCTGATCACCGGCAATATGCTGGTTTCCTCGCTTCTTCTTGCCAATGCGGCTTACGCGGGTGCGGTCGTTTATTTTTACAAGCTGGCGCGGCTTGAACAGGATGCCGAAACATCTTTGCGCGCAGTTTTATACATGGCTCTCTGGCCGACAGCGTTCTTTTTTCACGCGGGCTATACCGAAAGCCCGTTTTTATTCCTGGCGCTTGCCGCTTTTTACTACGCGCGCAAGGGAAACTGGGCCGCGGCCGCGCTTCTTGGCATGGCGGCCTCCGGCATGCGCATCCTTGGAGCGCTGCTGCTGCCGGCGCTTGTTCTGGAATACTTCACGCAGAAAAACTACCAGCTCAAAAAGACGGGGCGGGATGTGCTGTGGCTCCTTCTTATTCCGACAGGTCTGCTGATTTATATGGCGATCTGCTGGAAAGTCTCAGGCAATCCCTTCCAGTACGTTACCCTGCAGGAGCTCTACTGGCAGAAACGCCTGGCCTTTCCCTGGACCGGATTTATAAATACTTTCCACCACCTGAGAGCTTACGGGCCGGAACACGCGGTCTACAATATTCTGGAATTATTCTTCGGGCTCCTGGGAATGGTTATCTCGGGTTATGCGCTGCGGCATTTCCGGCCGTCTTATGCCGTATTCGTCATTGCGATCTGGCTGATGTCGGTCTGTACGGCGCGCTGGGTCAGCAACGCCCGTTATACCCTGATGATGTTTCCTGTTTTTATAGCTCTGGCCGCGGCAGGGAAGAAGCCTGCCTTTCATTATCCTTTCCTCTTCACCTGCCTCTTATTTTACGGTCTCCTCTTGTCCCGCTTCGTCCGCTGGAGCTGGGCCTTCTGACGAAGAAAAAGCAGGTCCCGAATTATAATCCTTGAAAACGGACGAACGTCCGTTTATAATTCGGTCATGCCTAAAAAAATCGATTTCACCACAATCATCGAAAAGTTAAAGCGGTTCCTGCACAAACAGAAGCGCCTTCCCAGTTATTCCGAACTCCAGGACCTCCTGGGTTACAGCTCCAAAGGAGGCATCTCCCTCCTGATTCCTCATTTGATCAAGCGCGGCATCGTTAAAAAAGATGCTGCCGGGCGTCTTCTGCCTACGCCGCTCCTCGTAGGCGGGTTGAAACTTCTGGGCAGCGTCCAGGCCGGTTTCCCTTCGCCCGCGGAGGAGGAGCTGGTCGACACTTTGTCTCTGGATGAATTTCTGATCAAGAACCCGCAGGCCAGCTATCTGGTCAAGGTTTCGGGGGATTCCATGATTGAGGCGGGCATTATGCCCGGCGACCTGGTCATCGTGGAGCGCGGGCGTGAGGCGCGGCACGGCGACGTGGTCATTGCGCAGGTCGACGGCCAGTGGACGATGAAATATTTCGAAAAAAATTCGGGGCGTGTTTTTCTGCGTGCCGGAAACAAAAAATATCCGTTGATCGAGCCCCGGCAGGAACTCGTGATCGGGGGAGTGGTGATTGCCAATGTTCGAAAATACAAATAAACAGCCCCTCAGCATTCGTTCCTTTCCTGCGCCCATCATCCACCTGGACTGCGACGCTTTTTTTACCTCGGTCGAACAGGCCCTGCGGCCCGAGCTTAAAGGCAAGCCCGTGATCACGGGCAAGGAGCGGGGCATCGTGGCTTGCGCCAGTTATGAAGCCAAGGCCATCGGCATCCGCCGGCCCATGAAACTGTATGAGGCGCGCAAGGTTTATCCGGAACTGATCTGCCTGCCAAGCGATTACGAGACTTATTCGCTTTATTCGCGGCGCATGTTCGAAATCATCCGGCGCTTTACGCCTGCCGTGGAGGAGTATTCCATCGACGAGGCTTTCGCCGACCTGGCCGGCCTGCGCCGCGTGCATCATATGGGTTACACTGAAATCGCAAAAACGATCAAGGACACGATTCAGAAAGAGCTGGGCCTGACGGTTTCGGTGGGCCTGAGCGTTTCCAAGGCGCTGGCCAAGATCGCTTCGGCCTGGAAGAAGCCTGACGGTTTTACCGTGGTACGCGCAAGCGAGCTGCACGAGTTCCTGCCCAAAGTGCGGCTCGAGCGCGTCTGCGGTTTCGGGCCCAACACCGTGAACCTGCTTATGAAGAACGGGGTGCGGAATGTGTGGGACTACGTCAGCCGTTCCGAGTACTGGGCCAATAAACTGCTGGGCAAGACCGGTGTGGAACTTTGGCATGAGCTGAGGGGCGAGTCCGTGATTCCTCTGGTGCTGGAAGAGAAGCATGACTACGCCTCAATCGGCAAGTGCAAGACGTTTACGCCCGCCTCCACCGACAAGGATTTCGTGCATGCCCAGCTGCTGCGGAATTTCGAGTCCGCATTTATCAAGCTGCGGCGGCACCGGCTTTGCGCCAAAGGGATCGCCGTCTACCTCCGCGAGCAGGATTTTAAATCGTACGGTGTCGAAATGGAGCTGGACCGCCCGACTTCGTCCACGCTTGATATCACGCGCTGGGTGGGAGAACTGTTCGAGAAAGTTTACCAGCCCGGCCGGGCTTACCGCTTGACCGGTCTGACCCTGTTCAATCTTTCATCCGAGGACACGGTCCAGTACGGGCTTTTCGATTCGCTGCCGCAGGTGGAGTCGATGAAGAGAATCGATACGGTCATTGACCAGGCCGCGGCCAAATACGGCAAGCACGCGCTGTGCCTGGGCCCGGGCCTTTGGCTGGGCAAGCACCGCCAGCATTTAACGGATAGGGGCGACCTGGCCCAGAGAAAAATCGATCTGCTGCCCGGAGAGACCTTTCGCCAGAGGATCGGTATTCCGGTGTGGAGTGTGGGCGTTTAACGCCGGCGTCCGAGTGGACTGTAGCGCCGGTCCCAGAGTGACCGGCCGATGATGGTTAATCTGGGGTAGAAGGTCAGGGTAATGGTTGTGACTCCGCCTTTGCCGTCGGTGACTCTGACTATAAAAGCCTGGGTTGAGAAGTATGCTGTGCCGGGGCCGAAGGCGTACTCGCCCGTCTTGGGATTGACGGCCAGTTTGCCGCCGGGGTTTGCGCTGATGATCTGAAAGGTTAGCTTGTCGCCGTCAGCATCCTTGGCCGGAATCGTGCCTTTTACAGCGCCGCTCGCCTGAAGATCAATTTTAGCAGGAACAACGGGCGGGTCATTGACCGCGGAAATTTCCACCGCGATCTTATAATCAAAATAAAGGCCCGTTGCGGCATTGTAGCCCTTCAGCACTATGTCATAGGATCCCGACGTGTTCGCAGGCGGCGTAACTTTAACCTGCCCCGTGTTCTCGAATGTGACCTTCATGCCCGCGGGCAGTTCGCCTACGGTATATGTCAGCGCATTTCCGGCCGCATCCCGCAGGGGAATGGCGGCTTTGACCGCTGTGTCCTCACGAGTGGTGATGGAAATGCCGGGGGAGGCAGGCAGAGAACCCAGAAGCGTCCCAAGCATGTCTGTCGAAGAAAATCTGCCGTCTCCATTACAGTCGAAATTCACGGTCCTGCCTTTGATCTGCCAGGTGCCGTCGGGAATCTGAGAAAGGCCCGGGAGCGCTTCACGGACTGCCTGCGCTTCATCCGCGCTGATGATGCCGTCCGTGTCGGCATCCATGATTTTGATCGCATTGACCCAGGTCATGGCGCCGTCTTCGATGAAGGAATAAGGCTCGAGCGTGATCAGAAGGAGCGTGCGCTGCAGATAGGCGTCTTCCTGCTGGATGGCTTCGGAATAAGCTTTTATATAAGCCTTGGTGCTGATTTCGAGGGAAGGGCCGCTCAGCTCGTAGACTTTAGATAGTACGCGTTTTTCGTCGCCTGTCAGGTACTGGAGCGCAAGGTTGATGAGGGATGTGCGCGTTGCCGCGTTGATCTGCCCGTCGGTCAGCGTTTCCATAGCGCTCGACAGGCGGATGCGGCCATTTTCATCGGCGAGGCGTGAATAACTGTCGACGGCTCCGGGAAAGCAGGTCTTGGACGCTTCCAGGATCATGGCGCGTTCTTCCGGCGTAATGTAGCCGTTGGCGTTCGAATCGATATAGAACGCGGTGCCGTTGCGCCCGTACCAATCGTCATTGGAACCGGCATGCGCTGTATAGGAATAATCGACGGTATTAATGATCTGCGCGGCTGAAGGGCGTTCATAAGCAGCATCGTTATAGAAAGCGCGAACCGCGTTCAGCCGCTGCTTGACTTCCTCGGGAGCGTTGGCCGCGTTCACGAGATTTGCCGCGGCATTGAAAATTTCCTTGCGGCGGCCTGCCGTCATGGTGCCGCCTATCGCAGCGCTGACACCGGCCAGGGAAACTTGCCCGCTAGTGCCGGCGATGGAAGACAGGGTGTTTTTGTCCGCCGGTGAAAGAACACTGACGGAAAATTTCTGGTCATAGGGGGAGACCTCTGTGGCAAGAGACAAGGGAGAGGACTCCTGCAGTGAATCGGCCTGCACCGCAGGCGTAGAAGCCTCGGTTTCGACCGCAGACGCAGCCTTGACCGGTGTGTTTGTGCTTGACGGCTCAATCGCAGCCGGCACAGGCTCTGCAAGGGCTGCGGGCTGGTAGAGCGACGTCGCCAGGACTGACAGGCTTAACCCCAGACTCAAAAACCGCTTCATATG
>CAZMMY010000112.1:0-540 GCA_964567495.1 uncultured bacterium | reverse complement strand
CTACTTAATCAAGGAGCTTATAAAGTATTTAATTTATCAAGATATAGCAATTGTTACCTGTGGGACCTGGAAGAGAACGATAGGTTGAGGATAGCGAAATAGAGTCAAAGCAAAGGGCGCCCCGGCCTTTTGCCTTGATTCCATGCCCCCCTTGGGTAGAATTGGCACTCATGAAAGCACTTAAAACCCTTCTGGGAAATCTCTCAATTTCAGTCTTGAGCGTCGTGATTGTGCTTGGCGGCGCTGAACTGGCTATCCGGGCTTCGAATTACCGCAAGATCGAAACCTATTATGATACCCAGGCCCGGGACAAGCTTGGCCGTCCCGTCCCGCCCAAGCAGCCAGGGGAATACCGCATTTTCCTGTTCGGCGAATCTGCGGCCTATGGCTTTCCCGTTTCCGACCGCTATTCGATTTCCAAGTGGCTGGAAAAAAGTTTTTCCTATCTTCTTCCCGACAGGAAAGTTACCGTCGTCAACTGCGGCTGGGCAGGCAAGAGCAGCCATGAGGTTCTCGAAGGCGGTCTCGGCATGCTGAACT
>CAZMMY010000111.1:0-6248 GCA_964567495.1 uncultured bacterium | reverse complement strand
AAAAAGAACCTGTCCTCAAAAGTATCGCCATCGGCTGGAAATTCGTGTTTGCAAACCAGCCGCTCTGGGCGGCTTCGGCGCTCGATCTGTTCGCCGTCCTTTTCGGCGGAACCATGGCACTTCTGCCGATTTTCGCGGAAAACATCCTGCACGTAGGCGCGCGCGGGCTCGGCATCCTGAACGCCGCTCCCGCGCTGGGAGCGCTCGTGACCACACTGATCACCACACGCCATCCCCCGATCGCGCGCGCAGGCCGGAACCTTTTAATCGCCGTGGCGTGCTTCGGTGTTTCCATCCTGGTATTTGCTTTCTCGAGGAATTTTCTGCTGTCGCTGGCCGCCCTTTTTGCAAGCGGCGCGGCCGACGGCGTCAGCGTCGTGATCCGGCGCTCCACTCTCCGGCTGCTTTCCCCCAACCACCTGAGGGGAAGGGTCGCGGCTGCGAACTGGGTGTTCATCTGCGCATCGAACGAACTGGGGGCCTTTGAGAGCGGTATGGTCGCCGCATTAATAGGAACAGTGCCTTGCGTGGCCGCTGGCGGCGTGGTGACTCTTTTGATTGTCGGGGCAGCCGCGATCTTCGCGCGGCAACTGCGGGAACTGCGCTTCAACACTTCCAGCCTGGAACGCAGCTAGCTTTTCCCGGAGACCTCGCGGAACTTTCGCAGGGTGTTATAGGGAATATTCACAGCCAGCTTGTTGACGAGCCAGGCGGGAATGTGCCCGCCGACTTCACCATGCTGCTGGTAATAAACTTCTGTGCCGCCTTCTTTCAGCGGTGTAAATCTCCAGTAGCCCTTCAGGTAAGGGCAGCGGATGCGGTCCCCTTGCGGCGGCGCGGCATCAGGCAGCGCTGAAATAAAATATTCCACCACGCCATCCGGCGAAACTTTCTGCTCGCGAAGGTAGACCGAATCGCGGTCTTTAACCGGCCAGGGCATGGCGATTGCGAAATAGAGGATCTTTTCCCGGGGGCTGCGCGCTTCGATCAGGCGCGACTCAAGAGCATTGTAAAACCACTCAGGCATCCGCTTTTCCTGCTCGTAAAATGCCACAGCTTCATTCACGCCGATTTTGACAGTGACTTTACCGCTGTATTCGAGGATGGAAGAACCCGGGACTTCCCGAACGCGGACCTGGATGCCGTCGTTGTTTTTCTTAACCTGCCAGAGAGTTTCCAAGGCATGCGAGTAAGAAGAAAAAGAAAGAGAGAGAATGACTGCGAGAAAAATCGCGGATCGCGGAACAGGGCGCGTTTGATTCACGCACCAAGACTACCGAATTTTGCCGCAAAAAGCAAAGCCGGAATCAGGCAGCTTCCACGCCTTCCATGTGCCAGCGGGGATGCCGCAGGATCCAGCCGATCTCTTTGGAGTTGGCTCCGCAATCGCGCGCGCGTTCCACCCAGTACGCGCAGGTTTCATACCTTTCTTCGCGGACGGCCTTCTGGAGATAAAGAAGGTTCAGGGTTTTTTCGGCGCATACGACTTCGTCGACTGCTGTTTGTTTGACCGGCATGATCATTTTGGGTTCTCTCCTTTGTTGTTTTATCTCAGTATTAATCAAGATCCATGCCAACCGGGATAATCCCGGCCTGTATTGAGGGATCCCCTTTCACCCGGCGGTCGGGGGCCCAAAAAAGGAACGGTGTCTACAAAATTGAAGGGTGCGGGGAGGGGTTGATTTTTGGCGTTTTTCAGGCGATTCTTTAGGTATTCGTCATGCATTTACCTGCATAAGTCTTTCCCCGTTTGAGCCGAAGATTTATAAGCAGACAGGAGGCTTCTTCATGGACATTAAAAAATTTTCCGCCATTATTTTCTGCACGCTTCTTTTTCCGCTTCCGCTTCATGCGGAAAACACCGCAAAAGAACCGCCTGCCCCGCAGGGCATTGGTTCCGCCGCGCCGCAGGACGCCGGGGACAAAACACCTGGCGTGAACTATTTGCAGGGGCTGGAAGCAAGAGGCGTTATTAAAAGCGGCCCGTCCGGCTATGGTGAATCGCGGCCCGGCCCTGGGAACCTTGACGGCCAGGGAGGCGGCCCGTCATGGCCGCTCGGGCCGAACCCCTCTGAGGGCGAATGGAACGGCCCTACGGTAATGCCGGAAACCCGCGGCCCGCAGGAATTGCCCGTTTCAGGCGGCCCCGCAGAATTCAACCCTCGGCCTGCCAGACCTGGCGAGTCAGAACCTTCTCCGGATGAACTTGCGTCGCGGCCGGGCCTGCCGCAGGTGCTTGACACCCGGCGCCAGGAAGAACGCTCTTTTCTCGGAATCGGCGCGGGGCCCAGGGATCCGTCGCCTGAGAACGAACCGGGCCCGAAAAAACGGAATGATTTTCCTGTCGCGGATGAACGCGACCTGCTTCCTCCTCCCGCGGCCGAACCGGCGGCGCTGCCCGCGCGGCCTTTAACTGATTTCTCAATGAGCGACGAGGAAAAAGGAAATGCGTTTCCTCTTCAGGCTCTCCTGCCTCCGACGCAAGAACCGCAGGCTTATGAACCGCCTGCCATTCCCGATTTTATGGATGCCGCCGGGGCGAACCTGCCTCCCGGCATGCCGGGCGTTCCGCCTCCCGGTTCACCGGGCCGGGAACCGGAAGAGTCGGGGCTTACATTCTTTAAAAATGACGCAGGACAGGAAGGCCAGGGCGGGAAAGTTATTCCAAACGGCATTCAGCGCGTTCAGCAAACCGGCGCCGCAGCGGAAGAAGCGCAGGCGGCTGTAAGCCAGGGCCCGCAAAATACGCCGCAGGAACCTTCGCCGGCGCGGCGCAAACAGCCGAAGTCAAATCCGAACCCAATGGACCTGCCTCCCCCGCCGCCGGCCATGGACGATTCCCCTCTCTCTTAAAAAACAGCTCTTCAGAAATAAAAAAAGCCCGGGAATTTTCCCGGGCTTTTCTTTTTTTGCGGAAGTTTTTTACGCGGTGTAATACGGAATCGGGCTGGAGTACACCGGCATGCCGCATAACGTATCTGGCGACGGAGCGTAAAGCGGCATGGTCGGCACAAGCATGCTCATCGGGTCGTCGTACACAGGCACAAGCGGCGGATTCATTGTCATTGGATCGACGTAGACCGGCATGGCCGGCGGCGTATAGAGCAGCAGGACGGAAGGCGTCACGTAAACCTGTTCTTCGTATAGCGGCATTCCCGCCGGCAAATACATCATGTCGTTTCCAATCACCGGCTGACTCTCTGTGTTCTCATTATAAAGAGGCATCGCCGAATCAACCGGCGCAGGCTCAACATACAACGGCATGCTCGCCGTGAGATACATCGTGTCGTTTCCAATCACCGGCTGACTCCCTGTGTTCTCATTATAAAGAGGCATCGCCGAATCAACCGGAGCAGGTTCAACGTACAGCGGCATGCTTGCCATGAGATACATCGTGTCGTTTCCAATCACCGGCTGAGCTGTTGTATCCGTGTAGAGCGGTATTCCAGAAGGTTCCGGTTCTATATAACGAGGCATGGCGTCCGCAAGATAAACCACGTCTTCTCCGATAGTCGGCCCGGGCGTCGTCCCGCCGGTGTAAAGGGGCATTCCGCTTGCGGTAGTATCGCCCGTATAAAGTGGTATTGAATCTGCCGCTGTTCCACCTGTGTAAAGAGGCATTCCGCCCGTGTTCGTATCGCCAGTATAAAGAGGCATGCTTCCCGTTGTTTCGGTTTCGGAGGCGGTACCCGTATAAAGCGGCATACCGCTCGTGCCCATCCCCATGTCCGGAGTCCAGCCCGTGCTCTCCCATCCGTAAATGCCCGCGACGCCCATCATATAATCCATATATTCTTGCGAATCCGGATTATCCAAAACAGAAGCGTCCACATAGTACTGCCGAGGCGCGGCCGGCTGATTAGAATTCGTCACAGCCGGCATGGTCGGCGGCGCGGACGAAGGCGAAACGCCGGCGCTATGGTCGCCGCCGCTGTCATCCGTAAAATTGACGGGGTCGAAATTCTGCAGAGAATTCATACCGAGGAAAAACATCATAACTTCGATGATTTCCGCCTGCCCGTCGGGCGTGCTGAAATCGCGCCCCTGATAATCCGTTTCGAACGTCACAGAACCAAGGTCGACAAGCACGAGCCGCACAGTTCCGCCTTCACGAACCACGTGGATATTCGCGGAGTTGTTGTCCCACAGCCACATCGGCGCCGGATTGCCGGCTGCGTCACGATGTCCGTTCAGGCTGGCGACGAAATTAGTGACGAGTGTACGCGCATCATCCAGCGAAAGAGTGCCTGCCAGGACCTCGTCATAAAGACTGTTTCCTCCAACCCTGTCGAGCAGGAGCGCGTCGATGGGCCCGGCCGGCATCGGGCCTCCCGCGTCACGGTTCCAGATTTCGACATAAGCGCCGTCAACAAGCCGGTAAGCGCGATGCACGCGCGGCGCGTTGGCCGCAAGGTCAGCATCATTTTCCATAGCGAGCGCGTTCCGCATGTCGACCGAAAGCGGTTCACCCTCGGGGTTATTGTTCGTGACTTTCAGAACGAGATCCGAATTACCTGTGACGCCCGCCTGAAACACAGTGCCTGAGCGTCCGCTGCCGAGCTGCGCTCCAACCGCTATTCCGGGAATCACCGGAATCGCAGGAGGCTGGCCTGAAGTCAATGCCGGATCCGTCGTAGGATTCACCGGATCAGTCGCCGGCGGCATCACCGGGCCGGCCGGAGGAGTGGGCGTCAAGGGATGGTTCATCGGATTCCGGACCACGATTTCTTCGGGAACGCGAAGCCCTGCACGAACTTCCCGGTAAGAAGCTTCAAGCACGAGAGCTTCGGCCAGCGCGGGATTCGCGTTTCTGACAGCGTCCGCGTGGTCACGAAGCGCCTGCGCGGTCGCGGCGGGGCTTTCCGACAGCGGCCTGCTTAAAAGCATGCCGATTTCAGGAGGCACGCGCAGACTGATCAGGTGAGGCAGGCCCATCGTAGGCGTGGACACGCCGAAATTAATAAACGCGGCGCCGCGCACGTTGATCAAGGGTCCGCTCAACGCGGAGTGCGGAATCAAAGTCGTGCCGGTATAAGGTGAAAAACCCTGCTGAGCATCGCCGAAACCGTCAAGCTGCGAGCGCGTCTCGGCATGCTGGATTCGCGCCGTAATGGCTTCCACGCCTGGCAGAATATACTGCATGATGCCGGCGTACGCACCTGCGTAACCAGCGGCGGCATTTCTACGAAGCGGCCCCGCTTCAAAACTGACGCTGACGTCGCTCATGACCCGCGTGCTGGTGTTGTATTTGAACTGCACGCCGTTCGTAAAGCTGAACATGGGCGTATCCGGCCCTGTCTCTGAAATTGTGACAAGGACCTCGTTCGCCTGTGCGCCCGACCTGCGCATGTAACTGGCCTCAAAATTTCGGGGTGTCCCATCTGAGTCGGGAATCGTAAAAGGAAACGCTCGAGTCGTCCCTTCCATGACCAGCGGCAGGACCGACGGAAGATTCAAAATATCGGGCTGGGAAACCACAGGCGGTACGACCGGAAGCGGGTTAGGAGGAGGCGTTGTTCCGCCAAAAGTCCAAGCGGGAACTGCTCCTGTGCCATCCGCAAAAGAAACCACTACGCCGCGCACCGGGCTGCCGCCGACGTCGCGGAACGTCAGGCGGTCGCCTTGAATGCTGATCTCAAGATGCCTGCCCAGCACACTGTTGTAGGAAAGGATAATGTTCTGCTCAGCGTCTCCCTGAGGACTCCTGCCGAGATGCACAGTGCCGCCCTCGAGCTCAACCTCAGTCATTTCCGTATCAAGCGGATGCGCATGACGAATGACAAACTGTCCGTCGGCATTTCGAGAAAGAGTAACAGGCGCATTGCCGACGCGGATCTGGATGGGCACCCCGCTGTAAACAACGCTGACATCTCCGGTCTGCGGCACCCGCACCGGATTTCTGCCGAAAATTTCACCGATTAGCGTGCGAAAATTTGCGGCATTCGCGTCAATATTCTCCAAAAAGACTCTGACTGCAGCATCGTCAAAACCCGAACGCCGCAGCATACCTTCCATTTGACTGCGAAAAGCAGGGTCTCTCAGCCGGGCTTCCCACGTTTCAAAAGCATTCAGGAAAAGTTCGGGCCGTGTAAAGTCGATAAACTGCCCGCGGTCCAGCAGGATCTCCAGGCTCAGACGCCGCGTGCTCACCGGCGTGCTGGCCGCCATGGCAAGGTCTACAATAACCGGCGGCCCTTCAGTTCGCAGCAGCACATTTCCCGCACGCATGTCGGAAACGCCGAACAGCA
>CAZMMY010000110.1:0-6258 GCA_964567495.1 uncultured bacterium | reverse complement strand
GAGAAATCCAGATTGTGCCCGGCAAGAACGATAAGCCCCGCGGAGTTGGTGAAATTGTTTGTCACAGTCAGCGTTGGCGACGCACCTGCCAGCAGGACGGTGCCCGAGCCGGAGTGGGTTAGGTTGTAGTAGCTGGTGCTGGCATGAGTGAAAGACTGTGATCCTGTCCCGGCAAAATCCACTGTGCCCCCGGGTGTGTTCAGCGTTCCGGTGGTGTGGGTCATGTTGCCATGAATCGTGAGCGTCCGGTTACTGATATCAAGCGTTCCCGAGTTAAGGGTCAGGTCGCCGGTCCTTCCGCTCGATGTGGTGATAGTCAGATTGGCCTGCAGAGTAATGACACCGCCGTAGCCGGGACTTACAGTAAGACTTCCGATGGGGTTGAGAAAGATGGGATCCACAAAAGAATTGGTCGTGTTAGTGCCGTCGAAAACAAGGTCGTCGCCCGCGCCCGGTGTTGCTCCGCCCAGGCCTGACCAGTTCAGGACATTCGACCAAAGTCCGTTACCGCCTCCGTTCGTCCAGGTCCCTATGGGATCCCAGCCGATGGAGTTGCCGCGGTTTGTGGATTCAGTCATGATGATTTCTTCCGCCCCCAGGTTGACGGAGTCTTCAACCCAAGTGTAGGTCAGGTCCCGCGCCCCGGATGAGTTCACCTGCCAGTGCTCGCCTTCCTCGGTGGAAAGCAGGCGGACGTGCTGCGCATAACTGCCGCGGACTGTCCAGTCGCCCGTTATGTTCTGTGTCTTTCCGGCTTCGAAGTTCATGATTTTTTCTGGGGTCAGAATGCTCAGATCGTTGAATGTGTTGTCGCCGTAAATAGTAGAGGTTTTCGACGAATCGTTAAAAATCACGTGCGAATCCTGGGCGTCGAACGTGCCGCCTCGGGCGTCCCAGTTTCCGCCAAGGGTAACTGAACTGCCGCCGCCGTGAAGCACGCCGTCTTCCAGCGCAAAGCTGCCGCTGAGGCGGATATCGGCCTCAAGCTCGAAATCGCCGCCGCCTGAAATATGAAGGTCGCCGGCTTCCACTTCCGCGCCAAGTTTACTGGCGCCGCCCGCTTTGATTTCGATTACGCCGTTGTGGCTGGTCACTGTGGTGGCACGGACATGCCCTTCGAGGTTGAGAGCCTGGGTGAAAATTTCGCCCGTCTGCTGCGCAGTCAGAATAACCTTGCCGCCGTCGGCTTGTATGACGCCCGTGCTTTTGATCTGATCGGCCACAACGTTTCCTTCGGAGTCGAGAACCTGGCCGGAAACAGGTTCTTCGATGGCGACTGCGACTTTACCGTCCTGGCTGATGCCCACTGTGACCGTGTCGCCGGAAGCAAGCGCCACCGTTCCTAGCGGTGCGGTGATTGTTCCGTTGTTTTCGATCGAGCTCGCGATCAGGACCGCATATTTGCCGTCCGTGGAAGTGATCACACCGTCGTTGCGTATGGAAGAGAAGGGGCCTTCGCCGGGCGCGCCGAAAGTAAAGTTCCCGTCGAGGAAATTCTGGTTGGTGATGTCGCGCGTCGAAAGGATCAGGCCGCCGGCGTCGATATTCGCGGCCGAGCCGATGTTGAAACCGAAAGAGTTCACAAGGATCAGATTGCCGTTCGCGAAAAGATTTCCCATGATATCGCTCGACATGCCGCCGGTGACGCGGTTCAGGGAAAACGAGTCGGTTGAAGGAAGAAAGAAATTGACCGTTTCTCCCGCGCCGATGTTAAAGGAAGCGTATTCGATGATGGAACCCGCCGAAGCGGTGATGTTCAGAGTTGTTTCATTGACCTGCTCGAAATTGACATCGCCGGAAATGACGTTAGCGTCCTGGGGCAGCGACCATGCGGGCGTCTGCCACATCAGGAGGGAGGGGATCAAAATCAAGTTGATAAAAGAAGTTACTTTTTTAAGCATCTTAATTTAATGAGCTGTAACGGACTGCGAGTTCTGCCGCTACTGATTAAAGTATGCCCACCGGGGTACTCCAATACAATGCGCAGGCGCTGAAAAGAGGAGCTTTTTCATGCTAGCTGGAGTTCTCAATTTTGAGACTTTTTAAAAGCGCGGGACAGCCATGATTTTCACTATAGAAACGTCTTTCTTTATGTATTTGAAAAAGGCTTAAGTAAGTGGTACACTCTTGCCGCTTAAATCACTGCAACCTGAGAGGCCGAATTTGAAAAAGCTCATCGCATGGTTACTGGTTTTTTCTTTCCTGCACAGCCAGGTTTTGCCCGCGGGTTTTGCGGCTTCCGAAGTCCTGCAGCTTCCTTCCATTGATGGTCCCGTCAAGACGGCCGACCAGGCCGCCGAAGAAAAACAGCCCGTTCCCGAAAATGTCCATCAGACGGCAATGGATTTTCTACAGGACGACTCTGCGCTGAGCGCGGCCGGCGACCACGAAGAAGAGGAAGAAATCGAAGAAGAAAAAACCCGAGAAGAGGAAAAAGAAGAAACTCCCGCTGCGGCCGGGCAGGGAGCTCCGGGCTCTTTTGAAACGGCGCTGGATTACCTGCGGAACGCCAAGAATTTTGCCGTCACTACGCTGAAAAAAATCACCAAAGAAAATCTTCTTACGCTCGCGTCTCAGGCCTGGGAATTCGGCCTTGCTGTTGTCCAGGGCGTGGTTGTTCTTTTCACCAGCCATGAAAAACAGGCGCTGAGCGTTCCCGCCGCTTTTGCCCGACTCATCGAGGCGGGCGTCGATCTCATGAGTCATTTCCATGTGCGGATCGGAGAGACGCAGGCTCTCCTGGAACCCAGCCTGAAAGATATCCAGGAAGCCGGGGAAAAGACCGAGTATGTTTCCGGCCTGACCGAGGAAGGGGAGCTTGCTGTGCGCGCTTATTCGAGTATGGGCGCGGAACCCATGGTCTATGACGCCGAATACCTGATTTCAAAAATCGAAGCCGCACAGCGCTCCGACGCTGATTTCGAGGCTGTCAGCAAGCTCATGATGGCCGAAGAAATTACGGGAGCGGAAAACCTTGAATACATCCGCGCCACCGGCACGTATCTGCCCGGTTTCCCGGTGCTGACCAACTTTGCTTCTCAAAATCCGCAGGGCGCAATTTCCGTCAGCCAGGCCAATTCCAGCCTTTTTCAGATGGACTACAACGTCACGAACGGAAGCTTCGTCGGCACCACGATTAATTTCGGAGCCTCGGTCAACGGCCCACAGAACCTGAGCGCGTACGCGGGCTTTAGTTTCGATATGCGCCGCGGCGACAACAACTGCCTGGGCAACGGCATCGTCTGCGTCCTGGTCGAATTCAAGGACACCAGCGGTAATTTTGCCAAGATCGCCATCTACAACCTCGCAACCTCCTGGCAGCAGATCGACATTCCCAAGAGCGCGCTTCTCAGCCTGAACCCATTCCTGAATTTTGGCGCTATTAAGGAAATCAATTTCATTCAGGACGGCAACACGATCGGCTTCGGAGCGCTCCAGGTCGGCAGCAACGGCCTTTCGTTTACGCCGGTGCTTACCCCGGACGCCTCGGGCGCAGGCATCACCAAACTTCCGGCGACAAGCACCGGTGAACGCCCAGCTTTGACGGCTTTTTCCAGCCAGGACGGCAGCTCAACCAACGTTCAGGTTTTTTCCGCTACTTCAGCCCGTATCAATTACACCGGCGTCAGCAATTCGTCTTTCGGCGGCGCCTTCCTTAATTATGACAACGCGGGCACGGGAGCGGTAGAAACGATCAATTTCAACTCCCTTTATTCGTCCGGCCTTGTCATTGAAATGAACGACAACGGCACGCCGACGGACACTCTGACTTTCGAACTTACCGACAGCGGCAACAAGAAGGAGACAGTTTTACTTCACCAGATCGCCGGGTCGAGCAATCGCTGGAAGATCCTGCCCGGGCATTTCGCTGAAATCGATGTGACCAAGATCAAAACTATCGCCATTGTTTTCAAGGGCCTCGGTAACCAGGGGCAGACCAGCGGCTCGCTGAACATGAACTGGGGCGACTTCAATTTTACGCCGACCGTCAATCCTGATTCCTCTAACCCTATTGTCCCGGGGCTTCCGTCCACCAGCCAGGGTGTCCGGCCCGAGTTTATCGGCTTCGCTTCGTCTGACGGGAGCAGCAGCAGCGTTACCCAACTTTCCTCGACCCTTGGCCGTTTCCGTTATACCGGCAGCAGCAATAATTCTTATGGCGGCGCTTTCATTAATTATGACGACCCGAATACCGGGGCCAAGGAAAGCATTAACCTCAATACTGTTTTCCCGAGCGGGATGTATTTTCAGCTCGATAACAACGGCACTGGGCAGGGCTCGGTGGCGTTCGAAGTTACCGACGCTAACGGCAAGAGAGACACGGTCAATCTGGGCTCAATTACATCGTCCTCCCAGAGATACAGGGTCCTTGCGTCTCTTTTTGATGAAGTGGACGTGACCAAAATTGTTTCGTTCGCTTTCGTGTATACGGGCGCGGGCACAAAAGACCTTTCCGTGAACTGGGGCTACTTCTATTATGTCCCGACCATTTCTCCCGCCTCCGGCAATCCGGCGACGACCGTGCTTCCCGTGACAAGCACCGGGCTTCGCCCGGAACTCGTTGGTTTTGCCAAGGCAGACGGCAGCAGCGCGGGCGTTTCCATGTTTTCGCAGACGTTCGGCCGTATACGCTATATCGGAAACAATTCCACCTCGTACGGCGGCGCTTTCATTAATTATGACAACGCCGATACGCCCGCCAAAGAAGCCATTAACCTGAGCGCGCTTTTTTCGACCGGCATCGTGTTTTCGGTCGACAACAACGGCTCCGGTCTGAGCTCGATTACGTTTGAAGCCACGGACAACACGGGCAAGAAAGATACGGTAACCCTCGGTTCCATCCAGAATTTCGGGCAGAAATACCGGATCCTTCCTTCAGCTTTCGATGAGATTGACGTCACTAAAATCGTTTCGCTCGCCTTTGTATTCAAGGGTGCGTCTTCGGGCGCGGACCTTTCGGTTGACTGGGGGAATTTCGATTATTTCCCGCAAATCCCGCCGGACGGCTCGAACCCCGCGATCACGCCTGCCCCGGCCACAAGCACCGGTGCGCGCCCGGTCCTGACCGGTTTCGCTTCGCAGGACGGCAGCGCCGGAACCGCGCAGACGTTTTCGACCACGTTCGGCCGCGTTCATTATGTGGGAGCTTCCGCCATTTCTTATGGCGGCGCCTTCCTCGATTATGACGACCCGAGCACGGGAGCCAAGGAAACTATCAGCCTGAGCTCGCTTTTCCCGAGCGGCCTCGTGTTCCAGCTCGACAACAACGGCAGCGCTTTCCAGGCCATCACGTTCGAGGTCACGGACAACCTCGGCCGGAAGGACACGGTCCAGCTGACACAGATCGCTAATTTCGGCAAAAAATACCGTATCCAGATCTCGCTGTTCGACGAAGTCGACGTCACGAAGATCGTGTCCATGGCGTTCGTGTTCAAAGGCGCGACCGCCGCGGCCGGTCTCGACCTGAACGTGGACTGGGGCAATTTCTTTTTCACTCCGACGATCGGCCCCGACGGCTCGAACCCGGCTATTACGGCGCTGCCTTTAAACAGCCTGGGCGCCCGCCCTGCGCTGACAGGTTTTGCCAAGACGGACGGCAGCTCATCTAACGTGACCATGTCTTCTGTGACGTTCGGCCGTTTCCGCTACACGGGCAGCAGCGCGACTTCATTCGGCGGCGCTTTCATTGATTATGACGACCCTGCCACGGGGGCCAAGGAGACGATTAACCTGAGTTCTCTTTATCCCGCCGGCATGGTCATGCAGCTGGACAATAACGGCACGGGCGCGGCTTCTGTCACGCTCGAAGTCACGGACATCAATGGAAAGAAAGACACGGTTACGCTTGGTTCGCTCAAGAATTTCGGGCAGAAGTACAAAATTTTGCCCGCCGCTTTCGACGAAGTGGACGTGACCCGCATCCTCTCCATCGCCTTCGTTTATACCGGATCCGGGACCAAAGATCTTTCCGTGGACTGGGGCAACTTCGCTTTTACACCGACTATCAATCCGGACGGCACGAACCCCGCCATCACCAAGCTTCCTGTAAACGGATCCGGCCTTAGGCCCGCACTTACGGGGTTCGCCAAGCAGGACGGCAGCACGGGCAGCGTCAGCATGTTTTCCACGACCTTTGCCCGCGTGACGTATAACGGTGCGGCCTCGGACTCCTTCGGCGGCGCGTTTGCGACCTATGACAACCCTGCGACCGTGGGAACAGTTGAGAGCATTAATCTCAGTTCTCTTTTCTCCGGAGGA
>CAZMMY010000109.1:0-6311 GCA_964567495.1 uncultured bacterium | reverse complement strand
ATTTGCCGCGGGCGCGCCGGAACGGGGCTTTTATGAAACAGACCTGAGGGCCCTGATTGCGCGCATCGACGCAGAAAAGCATTCCGATACCCCTTCCGTGACCATTGACACTGCTTTTGAAACATTGCAGTCCATAACCGGCCGTTTATCGGAATCCGGTACGGCGGCCTCTGAGCGACGCTCCGAAATGCGGGCCCCGGCGACTCCGCAGGTGAAGCTGATCAGGCTGTTCCAGGACACGGTCCGCGAAAATGCGCCCGACTACAAGCTGGAGCAGCCCGCAATGTTCGATGGCTTTCTGGATTCGCAGAAATTCAAGGGCGCAGCTTATTACGAATTCATGGGCCGCGCCATGCTGAAAATGGCCATCTTTACTTATTACATGAAGCATTACCCCACCATTTCCCGCAGGGCCATGCAGCGCACGGTGGAAAGGCTGCAGGCCTCAGACGCGGCGGAACAGATCGTTCCCAACAGTTTCTTCGACAGGTATCAGTCCCTTGTCAAGGCAGCGCAAGGCCAGGCGTTCGCGCGCAGGCGGCTCGGCCTGATCCTGCTCGGCATGCTGGCGCGGCAGGGAAAATATCACGAAGCCGAGCTGTTCCTCGAACGCTACTTCCTCAGGATCTCCGACAGCGCGCAGCCCGCGCTCAGCCAGCCTCAGCCCGTAGAACTGAATCCGGCCAGGATCCAGGAACTCTACGACAACGAAATCGTCGGCCGCTTCCTTCCCGGCGACGAACTTTCCGACGCGGTGCTGGGAATTGTCCTTCGGCCCGATTACACGAGCGACGCGCCCGAAGGCACGGTGGAAGCCAGTCTCCGTTACGCGCAGCTCGGCGACGCCGTTATCGACGTGGCGCTGTCGCGTATGCTGATCGACGCTTACGGCATGGACGGCACGACGAGCGTGGGCGAGATGACCAAACGCATCAGCCGGCTGAGAAACGAGGAAACCCACGACCAGCTCGCGGTGCAGGTGCTACGAGACTTCCTGCAAGGCGCGCGGGGCAACTCGACTTTATACGAAGGCCTGAGCGCGGCCATTTATCTTTATCACGAAGAAGGCGACGGTGAAGGCGTCGTCCAGGTCGAAAGGTTCCTGGACGCTTCGCTGCGCGAATATGTCGAATATGCCGGAAACAAATCCACGCCCAATTACATGACCGCCCGCGCGCTGATGGACCGCCGTTCCGAAATGAGAGCGGGCCGGCCTACGGAGATTCCGCAAAAGCTCGAACAATACAAGGCGCAGGTGAAAGGCAAAACTTATGCCGAGGCGGCCGTCATTATGGGCGTAAACCCGGACACCTTGCGTCGATATGTCCAGGACCACCCGGAACTGAACCCCGGCATCGTAAAGACAAATGCCGCACCGGCCGCGGTAAAGAAGCCCGTTGAGTCCGTCATCTCGGAGGAGCGCAGACGGGAGATCCTGGATCAGACCCGCGAATTTCTGAAGACGGGTGAAGGCATCACTCTTTTCACGGGTAGTCAGGCCCGGAAGAAAGTCCGCGCGCTTGCGGATTATTATTTGAAAAACCTAACCAACGCCCAGATCGCCGAAAAAAGAAAAATCAAAGAAACCACGCTTGTGCCGATGTTTTTCCGCTCCAGGGCCAAGCTGGCCGTGCATTTCGGCATAACGACCGAGCTCATGATGGAAATGCTCGAGCTGCTGGTCCAGGAAAACGAAACCGAAAAATACCGCCGCTACGCGGAGTGGACGGCTGCGTTCAAGACCTGGGCCGCCGGAACCTCTGCGGAGAAACCCGCCGCGTTCAACCACAACCCGGACAGGCGGGAACTGGAGAAAAAGTTTTTCAGGGAATTCAGGATTCCTTATCCCGAATTTCCGCACTGGCGCGTGGTCGCCGAAAAGCACCCCGTCTTCGGCAGCGTCATCAAAGTCATCGGCTATGACAAGCCGGGTCAGGGCCGCATAAAACAGGGAGAGCGTACCTATCTCGTGACCGACATCCGGGGAACTATTCTGCCTGAAGGGGACGAGAAGCACCTTCCGGCCCAGGGGATTACGAAGTCTTCAGGATTGCATTTGAAAAAGCTCCTGCTCGGATTCGGCCCTTTGCGGCTGGACCTGGCTTTAAGAGACAGGAAAGCTTCCGGTGTGAAAGAATCCGGGAACCGGATCGTCCGCCTTTTTTCGAAACAGGGAGAATGGGGCAGGTATAACCGCAGCGCCCTGCCCATTCTATATCAAAAGGATACCGCCGGTATTTTGTTTGATGAGCCTTATCTGGCGGGCACCCGGGAACGTACCTTTTACCTGGTAGACCCCGAAAGCCAGAGCAGGCTTACGAGAGTAAAATTCCAGGTGACGGCCGAAGAAGGCCTTCTCATCGAACAGAGAGTCGAAGAGGAATACCGCACAGGCCGTTCCGATACCGGCGCCCGTTCGGCGATTATTGCGTGGCTGCGGAACGGCGGAGAAATACCGCCCGCGCGCGAAGCGACGCTTAGTTCTATAGGCGGTATGTATTTCAATAACATCGTGCGGTATATTTCGATCCGGCATGCCGGAGAAAAAGTCGACATCGTCCCGGTAGAAGCCGCCTCGGGACGGACACTCGAAGTCAGGACTAAAGCGGGGGCTCTCCTGAAGCGTTTCACCGCCCAGTTCCTGAGCCGTTCCGAAATGCGCACGGCGGTTTCGGGCGGTTCTCCGATCGTCGGAAAAATGTACAAATTCCACAAACCGGTCAACGTCGTCTCCGGCAACCAGCGTTACGGCGACACGCCCGAGATTCCCGCGGTGCGTGAGCTGCTTCCCGAAGGGCTCGAAGGCGAAGCCATGGGCCAGCTCGATAAAATGACGAGCGGGATCGTGGTCATCGGCGCGGGCAGAATCCATTCTTATTTCCTCGATCCCGGCCTTAAAGGCGACAGGGTGGTCAAGACGTACGACGTTCTCGTGCGCGGCTTGCTGCCGGGGGACATCTACCGCAGGCTCGTGGAAGAAGGTGTCGAGATCAACGCGGCCCGGAAGAAACAGAAAGACAAGGGCGTCAAGAAAATCGAACTGGCGAAGATGGTCAACCTCCAGCCCATCGAAACCGTTTACCGCGGGAATCTCCCTTATTCTCGCGTCCGCGTCATGCTTGATCAGGGCATGTACCGCCAAATCCGCAAGTCGTTCGGCGTCCTGAATTTTCCGGTCGAAGAGTTGTCGCGCTCAGGTTTTGGCCAGGTCCAGCTCGGCGACCTGAAACCGGGTGAAACGCGCGAGTTCACCCCGGAAGAGTACCGCTGGGCCGAGGATGTTTATCTGACGGGTCTCCGCGCCAATGGAAAGGAGGCTCTGGCCAACGACCTTGAAAAGCTCCGCCGGTCTGAAATGCGCCCTCATGAATTGCCGGCGCCTGGGCAGAGCGTTCCGGAAGAGACTCGGGAAATCAGCTACACACAGTTCATGGAGGAGTTTTCCGAACGGTTCGGAGAGCGCTCGATGCCTGCTATTATTAAATTTATTTCTCCTTCAAGGGATCTTTCTCTGGCCAGAAGGGTCCTCGTAAAGAAATCAGGCTGGGTGATTTCTTTTACGGAGATCCGCAGAAGGTCCGCATATATATTTGAATTTGGCGACGGCAGCAGAGAAACCGTGTATGCAAAATGGCTTGAAAGTTCCCGGCCGTCGTTTTTTGAAGCTGTCCGGAACGGGTGGCTTGGTTTGCAGCTGAAAGTCGAGAATTGGTGGCGCGATTCAGAGTTGAGAGTTGAAAGCTGGCGGCAAAACCGGGCGAACCGTCTCACTCCTTCGCTGGCCTCTTCCTCCGCGATTTTTAGTCAGACTGACGGCCGCGCCGTACTTTTTCAGCGTCCGGTTGACGGTGAATTTATGAACGAGATGCTGAGAAAACCCGAAGATCACCCTGAAATTCTGAAAGTCGTAAACGGGCAAACGCCGGAGCGTAGGGGAGTTTTTCTGACGCGTGAGGCCGGAGAAGTCTTTTTTGAAGCTCTTGGGAGACTGCATGGCCAGGCCAATGTGGTGCATGGTGATTTGTACGTGGTACACGGTGATTTGGACTCGAAAGTTAGAGCGCCTGCCAGCTACATCAAGGGCGCTCACGTGGCTTTTGTGAAAAATCCTCAAGGCGGTCTGGAGGTTCGATTCATTGATTACGGTTTGTGGTACTGGCTACCGTGGCCGATGCGGAAATCTGCAGAGAAGAATATTCTTCTGAACTCTTCCGACGTGGACCCCGATGACAAGGATGCGTTTGCACGAGCCTACGAGCGCGGTTTTAAGGGCAGGGCCAAACGGTCCGAAATGCGCACAGTCGACCCCGCCACGTTTCCCGCGGCGGCACGCTCTGAACTGAGAGCGAATGATTTGACCGAAGCTGTTTATGGAATCAGCCGCGGAGAATTTCTCGCTTCGTATGTTAATAATCCAAGAGCCCGGGACAAAATGAAGACGGAGCGTATTTATACGGTGCTGCCCAAAGAACGAGGCCTGCCTATGGAAAAGGGGAAGTTCGGGTATCGAGTGATGCGCACTGAATATTATACGCCGGAGTATATTTTCCTTCCGAGCGGAGAAACGCTTGAGACCGATTGGCTTGGAGACCGCGGCCTTTCGGACAGCGACCGGAACAGGGCCGAAGAGCTGCTGGCCCAGGTTTATAACTACCTTCAAAATAGCGGGCAGCTGCCGAATTTTGACAGCGATATTTACAAACATATGCTTTCCATGAAATGGCATTTCCTCGTTCTGCATAACGAGAAGTACATTATGCGGCAGCGGTTCGACGGAGCTGCGGAGCCGATGATCGCGTGGGCGGATTTCGAAGATGGACGCAGCGACCTGTACCTGCCGTGGGGATGGAGACTTCTGCTGGATTCACATGCCGCGCTCCTTCCGTTCGTTTATTCGGCCGTCGCCGAGGGGCTTTACCGCCAGCGGCTTGCGGCTTCAGGGGAGGACCCGGCTGTCCTCGCGGACCGGATGGAAAAATTTCGACAGGAGCTCAGGGCGGAGGAGGACATTGTCTTTGAGGCTGCGAAAAGAATGGAAACTGACGGCGACAAACTCGCGGAGTTGAGTCCGTACCGGAGCGCGCGAGAGATAGTGATGAAAGACGCGCGCGGCGAAATCGCATATCAAAGGAACCAGTTTCTTACCGGGGAAAGAATCTTTCCGGAAATTATTTACCGGATCAGCCGTAAAATGCTTGAGAAAAGGAACGGGCAGCCGGTTATCGTTACTATAAGCGGCAGAAACGGGGCAGGTAAAACTGAGATCGCAGAAGCGCTGGAAGCCTTTTTCAGAAAACAGCCGAACACAGGCTTTAAAAGATTCGCTCTCGATAATGATACTTTTCAGTTCAAGGAATCAGGAAGGTCTTATATAAATCCCGTCGCCCTGCCGGCGGGCGTGACCAGGAGGCGTGTGCTGGTTGTCGAAGGGCTGGACGCTGCGGAGTATTTTCGCTTTGCGCACCCGGAAACTCCCGACCTTGATCTCTGGATGGACGCGGACCTCGCCTCACGCCGAATGGTGATTGGAAGCCGGCCCTATTCAGTGGACCCCTATTATGAAGCTGATCCCGCAGCTTACCGCTTTCCGCCTGACGTGCCCGGCATGATATTCATTAAAAATTTTATGGCGGAGTTTCCCCGCGACTCATGGACTAAGAAGGTTATTGCCAGCTATATTCAGGGGGATTGGGACTCGCCCGACGCCGTCCTGCTCGCAGGGGGCGAAAGCGGGGCTGAAGGCTCGAACCGCTCTGAAATGCGCAGCCTTGCCGGCGCGGTCGCAATTCAAGTCATAAAGGCCACCCTGGATGCCGAACAGCTCGATGATGTGGCGGGCCGCATGGAACAGGGATTGAAAACCATGAAGGCGGCCGATTTTGCGGATATGGTCATGAAGGAAGCCGAGAATACGGCGGGCAGGATCCAGGAAATTGAAACCGGAAAAGGCGCAGACGCTTCGCAAATTGCGGACCAGAAGGCCCGCTCGCTCGCGGTTGTACGCTGGCTGGCAGAATCCCTCAAAACTATGGACGGTTCTGTGGCCGTGGCGTTCAATACCCCGGGCAGGGAGGAGACTCTGAAGGAAGCATTCGGCTTTATGGATAACGCAGGGATCGTAGCCCTGCTTTCGCGACAGATGAAAGACCTCGGCATCGAGGGCCTGAAAACGGAAAAAATCGGCGATATCACCCGGCTTTTCACGCTGAGCGTAGCGGACTTGCTGGAAGAGTTCTTTGAGTCTCCCCAGGTTCAGGGAGTCATGGCGGTGAGCGGCATCATCGGCACCTGGGCCGGTCCTCGCTCGCCCG